>JAJRVB010000132.1 GCA_024277515.1 Nitrospirota bacterium
AAACCCGCACGAACAGACATCCTGCGTGTCGGCGCGCACTACAGCATATCTTCGATTTTTGAAAATTATCCTGAGGAAACGGAACTCTACTGTTACACCGTAAAGAGCGAGATATACAACAGGAGCGAGGCCGGCAAATTAAACCTGGCCATAGGCAAGGCAAGCATTAATTCGCGGATAACATGGGACCTGGAGGTAATCACATTTGCCGTGCTGCATCTCGGGGACCAGAATATAAATGCCGGCGTCAGGGGCTTTCTCAGTGGGGAAGATTTTTCAACGATGAAGTCCGAGATAAGTGCTGCATTTGAAAAAGGCGATACCCCTGAAGTCATACGGCTTATGGACAAGCATTTTGAAGGGAAAATTTATTCACTCTGGCATCTCTTCAAGGAAGAACAGAGAAAAGTGCTCGACCAGATACTGCAGCTTACGTATGAAAGCGTGGAAGCTTCCTACCGTCAGATTTATGACAACAACTACACGATCATGAATTTTTACCATAGTCTTCAGCGAAGGCTTCCAAGGCCGTTTCTTGCGGCGGCAGATTACATAATAAACTCGGACCTCAAGAGAATTTTTGAAGAGGAGGCCCCTGACGCGGAAAAACTGAAGAGGTTAATAGAAGAAACAGAGCGGTGGGGCATCAGGATCGATGAGACTACTATCGCCTTTAAGGCCGGGGCATGGATAAATTCCGCCATGGAATCACTGCATGAAAATCCTGAAGACATAACACTCCTGTCATTAATTGTTAAAACTCTCAAATACCTGAAGTCCCTGAACTTGTCATTAAACCTGTGGAATGCGCAGAACCTTTATTTTGACGTGAGTCGAAGCTTCGGCGCTGAGATGAAAAGAAAAAGCGAAAAGGAAGATGCACCCGAAAAAAAATGGACAGATACATTTCAGCGGCTCGGCTTTTATCTGCATGTAAAAATTTGACCTTGAAGGGGCCGCGTACGCCACGTACTCCCGGACCTTCTTCGGAGGATTTTTGAGCAAAAGAGGCAGCGGCATACTTCTTCATATAACCTCGCTCCCATCACCTTACGGTATAGGAGACCTCGGGCCGGATGCATACAGGTTTGTTGATTTCCTTGCGGAGACGCAGCAGAGTTATTGGCAGATACTGCCTTTGACACTGACATGCCCTGCATACGGCAACTCACCGTACAGCAGTTTTTCCGCCCTTGCGGGGAATACCCTGCTAATAAGCCCGGAGAGAATGGTCAGGACCGGTGTCCTGCCGGAATCAGATATAAATGACATACCTGATTTCCGGACGGACAGGGTCGATTATGATGCAGTTGCAGCTTTTAAAAACAGCCTGTTCAACAGGGCATATGAAATAAACAGAGATAAACTGTCAGACAACAATGACTTCCAGATTTTCTGCGCTGAAAACTCCCATTGGCTGCATGATTATACCCTCTTTATTTCGATAAAAAAAGATCTGGACGGTGTTGTCTGGAGCAAATGGCCTGAAGACCTGCGGGACAGAAAAGAGCGTGTCTTAAAGGATATGGAAATTAAACTGCAGGACAATATTCTGAAAGAGAAATTCCTGCAGTACATATTTTTCAAACAATGGCACGCTCTGAAAAACTACTGTGACAGCAAAGACATCCGGATAATCGGGGACATACCGATTTATGTAAACCACGACAGTTCCGATGTATGGGCTGACCACGGAATATTCAGCCTGGATAAAGAAAAGAAACCTCTTCATGTTGCAGGGGTCCCCCCTGATTATTTCAGTTCCACAGGACAGTTGTGGGGACATCCTGTGTACCGGTGGGACGTCTTAAAAAAATCACGGTACGAATGGTGGATGAAACGTATAGGTCATAACCTCAAGCTCTTTCACATGTTCAGGATCGACCATTTCAGGGGATTCGTCGGGTACTGGCAGGTGCACGCCAGTGAGAAAACCGCTATAAACGGCAAATGGGTAGAGGCCCCTGCGGAAGATTTCTTTGCGACCCTTCTGGACAGGTTTCCTGAAATATCGATTATCGCGGAAGACCTAGGTGTCATCACTCCTGATGTAAGAGAAATCATAAACAAATTCGGATTTCCGGGAATGAAGGTACTGCTCTTTGCGTTTGGTAAAGACCTGCCGACAAATCCCTATGCCCCTCACAATCACATCAGGGAGTGCGTAATATATACCGGCACGCATGATAACAACACTATTGCCGGCTGGTATAAATCAGAGCTGACCGCTGAAGACAGAAAAAGGATTTCGGAATATATCGGCCGTGAAATTACCGAAGAGACGGTACACTGGGAACTGATACGGCTTGCCATGATGTCCGTTGCGGACATAGCCGTCATCCCCATGCAGGATATTCTCGGCCTTGGTGGGGACAACAGGATGAACCTGCCGGCAAGCGCGGAAGGGAACTGGGAGTGGAGATTGACGCAGCAACAGCTGACTCAGGACCTGATAAAGAAACTAACGAACATGACAGGGATATACGGACGGGGCCATGACGTCAACATGCATTAATCTCACCAATAAGGGTCCTCAGTCTTCCAAAGTCCTGAAGGTTAAAATCCACCACCAGTCTCGGGAGGTGGATTATTTCGGGCTCATCATCTTCCTCCTCAAAAGGCCCTGAAAGATGCATCCTGCCGCCTTCATCCAGGATGTCGGCAAATTTATTGTTCAGTTCCTGCATGCAATCATCATCAATTTCTGAAAGAAGACGGATAACGAGTTTTTTGTCGACATAACGCATGCTGTGGTAGCGGCGGTAAAAATGGTTGATCCTCGCAACCGCTTCTTCAACAGAATCAACACACTCAAAAAGATTGAAGTCACCCTCATCAATATAACCCCCGGACAGGAGCTCCTCTCTCAAGAATTTGAGCCATCTCGTCCAGTATGTTCCTCCGGGCTCATCCACAAGCACAAGCGGGAGCGGGGTATGCTTGCCCGTCTGCAACAGGGTAAGGGCTTCCATCGCTTCATCGAGGGTGCCAAACCCGCCCGGGAAAAGCGCCACTGCATCGGCCTCCTTGAGAAAGGCCACTTTACGGTTAAAAAAATACTTGTAGGTTATCAGTCTCGGATTTCCGGCAAGCACAGGGTTCGGCTTCTGCTCAAAGGGTAGAAGAATGTTCACCCCGAAAGACTTTTCAGGCCCTGCCCCCTCGTTGGCCGCCTGCATGATACCGGCCCCGCCGCCGGTTATCACCATATATCCGGCATCAGCCAGCAGCTTGCCGAACCTTCGTGCTATTTCGTATATCGGTTCATCAGGTCTCGTCCGTGCGGAGCCGAATACCGTTACTTTACGCACGTCACGGTACGGGCCGAATATTTTCCCGGTAAACCTCATCTCTTTCATTGTAGAATTCATGAGCCTGAGATGGGCCCTGTCATTGTTCTCGTGTCCCGCCTTGAGGGCGGCAATAATCATCTCCCGCACCAGTTCCGGATGGTCGACATTATGGACAAGTCCCATTAAGCGGTCAATCGCTTTATCAACTTCGCTGTCCGTCCGCCTGAAATAAAAATCATTCATAAGATATGTCCCGTTTCTGAAAGTAACTGTTATAAAGGTTTGCCCGGGGATTTCCCGGCTGTTTACCTGTTCATTTCTTAATCGGTATATATTAACAGTTCCTTGATTTAATCATGAAGGGCGAAAGACAAGGGGTCAGCCATGGACATGGGACAAGTTGAACAGTTAAGCAATAAAGGGGACTAACTGTCTTCATATCGAGGTTCAACCTCGATATCAGTCCCGGACAGGGTCATGGAGGAAGAGATTTGCCGGCAATTCTTCATGCATATCAATTTTTCTGAACAGCTCATCCGAACGGAGGTCTAACTCCTTATAGATTTCCTGCTCGGCCTGATGCCAGTCGTCCTGATGGTTGTTTGAATTGCCGGGGGACTGATGGGACAACTCGTGAGCCCTTTTTGCGATAAGCTCATGAAGTTGTTCTTCGAAGTGCATTTCGTGTTTTTTTTAATTCTACTGTAATCATAAAATACATAAATTGTTTCTTCCTGTCAAGAAAATATTTCATATTTCGGAAGCCTTTCAGTGAAGGGTTACATGCGCGCCTACACAGACGGCCATCTCAGGTCCCAGGGCTTCTCACATTTTGTTAATGCGCTGTAAAACAGGGCGCTCATAAAATATCTGCCCGCATCCGGTCTCCGGATAAACTCATACGAAATGTCTTTTAATTTAAATCTTATTGCATACGAATGAAGGTATCCCCGGGCATGCTCCTCTGCCGGGGTCTCTTTTTTGTGATAAAGGAGATCACCCAGAATCGGGGCGCCGAGACTTTTCATCGCCACGCGTATCTGATGGGTCTTGCCGGTATACGGCTTCAGGATAAAAAGACGCAGCCCGTCACCTGATGAGTAACTGAAAAACCGGGTGATCGCAGGATTATCAAGAGTCCGGGAGAGTCTCCACGCGCCTCTCCGGGACCTGACCATGTCCCCCTTTATAAGCCCCTGCTTCTTTTTCGGACGGCGGTCAGAGAGGGCGAGATAATATTTCTCCACATGCCGCTCCCGAAATTGACGCGAAAGATCGAGTGCGGTGCGTTTGTTTTTGGCAAAGAGAAGCAGGCCTGATGTCATTTTGTCCAGGCGGTGGACCGTATACAGCACGGGGATTCCCTGTTCTGATTTCAACGCCCCTGTCAGGCCCGTTGTTCCGCCATCCCTGTGGAAACTCACACCGGGATCTTTATTTATCAGCAGAAAGTCTCTGTTGTCTTCAACGATGGTGTACATTTTTATATAATCTTATCTGGTAGTTTGGCAATTCATCACTCAGAATGTAAACTAACAAACAATGACAATGGACATAGCACTCATAATTGCAGGCAGCATATGCGTGATAACGGGAGTAATCGGCTGCATTATTCCTGTCCTGCCCGGTCCGATCATGTGTTACGCAGGACTGCTCCTGCTGCAGTTGACTTCAGGGCATCCATTCACGCTCTCGCTGCTCGTTATATACGCGGTTCTTACCGCTCTGGCCGCACTGCTGGATTATATCATCCCCATCTATGGAACAAAAAAACTTGAGGGATCAAAGTACGGCATATGGGGAAGCGCTGTCGGGTTGCTCCTTGGAATAATGTTCTTCTTTCCGCTCGGGATTTTGCTCGGCCCTATTGCCGGGGCATTTGCCGGTGAATTATTAAGCGGAAGATCAGCAGGCAGGGCGATCAAGTCCGCATTCGGGTCATTCCTGGGCTTCCTTGCAAGTACCGTCATACGACTGGTCCTTTCGCTGGCAATGGCATACCATTTTGGGCTCGCTGCATACGGCATATTTGCTGTGTAAAAGGCAAATCAAATTTCCCCTCCTTTACAAGTCGAATCGACTCGATCCCAAGGAAGGGATAGGGGAGAAAATCAACAGCACACAGCAGGAGGAGGGTTCAGATTTACGTCCCGTTTTTGATATACTTCAGAGAACAATAAAAAAACATCCGGGGATCATAAAGATGAAAGAATTTATTATTTCTCAGGACGAAAACGGGCACTGGACCGTAACCAGTGAAAAGATCCCGGGCTTCATAGCCAGGGGGAAAACTCAACAGGAGGCCCTCGAAAAAATGAAGGCCGCGTTCAGAATGTATTTTCCCTGCGGGGAATGCAAGGGCGAATAAACATGCATAAGTTCCGCAGGCATAAAACCCTCTTACACCCCCTGTTCAATTATCCCTTCCAGCAAATTTGACCATACGATATATCCCTGCGCGCTCAAATGCACTCCATCATCCATAAGATACTCTCTTATTGGACGGCCCTGCGTGTCAACAAACCTGCTGTATATGTCAAGATATGCAGCGCCTGTTTCATGGGCCATCGTCCTGAGGATACTGTTAATGCTTCTGATGGAATCATCAGAAATAAAATCTACCCGCACAGGCAAAAGGGAATGAACATATATGCCGGCATCCGGATAGAATCCAGCAAGCTTCTCAAGAATAATTCTGTACGGGCCCGCAAAATCCAGGTCCCCCATCGCAACATTATTGATGCCTGACATGATAAAGATGATGTCGGCCTCGGGACAGTTATCCTTTATGTGTGCTGTTCTTGAAAGCAGGCCTTCCACAGATTCCCCTGCTACGCCAAGATTCACAATATTGTGATCAGGAAACCTCTCCTGCCAGTCAAAATATTCTACCAGTGAATCACCAATCAATAAGATATTCATTCTTTAGGAACATGCTGAATACTGACGGGCTCCTCCGAGATAATGTTAGAAATTGTAGTAAATGCCGAGACTGAAGTACTCAACCGACTTCTTGTAAAACTGCCCGTTGGGTGAATGGCCGTTGTAGTATGCCAGCATAAACCGGACTTTATGGTTAATCAGCATTTCATTTTCAATACGGACTCCAGCCTGAAGTGATATCTCGCCGCTCCAGTCATTGTCCTGTCTGTGGCTGATATTGGTTGCCGCGACCGGCCGCAGAATATTCTTCATAAATGTACGCGGGCACTCCAGTTCAATACCATATTGAAGGACAAAGGGTTTGAGTTCCTTCGGGCTCCTGCTGAAGCGAAACTCTCCACCGCCGTACAGGCGGACCCATCGGTCAACATCCTTTGATAACGTAAGGCCAAACGCCTCAAAACTGTAATTCTCTCTCTCCACATCATTATGCAGCAGATATTCATCCCCTATATGCGAGCTGAAATGAAACAGGCGGAACATCCCTGAAAATGATTCCTTCCGGTAGGCCAATGTCAGACCTAAAAGATAATCCGCATTTACCTGGTCCCATGAAACAGTATCATGGTTATGGACAATAAAGGCGCCCGCCTCAGCTCCAAACTGCCATGTGCCTCCAAAACTGAAAGGGACTTCATCGGTATACAGCGGAACTATGTCTCCCACTGTCGCCAAAAACATCCTCTCGAATTCATCATCACCCATGTAAAATTGATATCCGCCGGAAAAGGAAGGCCAGCGGGGATCAGCGAGCAGGGGGTCAAACAATCTCTCTTTTCTGTACCCCGCAGCGTTTACAGACATGCCGGCATCCGGCTGTATTGACTCACTCTCTTCTACAGGCCCGGAATAAACGGGAACACCGCCGGCACCTGACTCTCCGCTCCCCTGAATCTCAACCCTTTTCACTCCCTCTATCCTTAACAGGGCCGACACGAGCGCACCACTGTCTGCACGCTCAATGTCCTCTGCACTTATATAAAGGATTCCATCCCTGACGGTCAATGAAAAAGGCTCCAGACCAAACTCACGTTCGATGATGGATGCTGCATATCCCCTGATATAACCGTCATCATAAGAGGCAGCATAGGAGCAGGTGCCAAGCATGACAATGAATGCCGGGACCAGCAGAAGGATACGAATACTGAATAAATGTTTTTTGTCTTTATGTCTCATAACCATGTAAAAAACAAGACTTGATTCAGGGCACATTTTTTCTTAACAAGAAAACATCCGGCACCGGGGAATAAGTGTGGTATTTTACATTGCCCGGTTCTTACCAGTCAAATCACGCAATACTTCGCATTCCCCTGCCGGGTCGGGCATGCGAACTTTCTCATGTACAATTAACCAATATTCCCACAGGATGCGCAAGTCTTGAGATATTTACTCGGGCAGATACTTTTTAATGGCCTGCTCGTGGAAAGAGAAGATGCTTTTTTTGTTCTCTATCTTTCCTGATACCGCGGTCAATGCCTTTTCGTCAAGAGAAGGACCACGATCCAGATATAACGGGACGGCAAGACTTAACAATAAAATAACCGTTATCATAATGACCGGGAGGAAAACCGCTTTTTTTCTGTAAATGCCTTTTTTAGGCCCCCCCGCCTGAGCTGTAGTGACAACTACGGTTTCGTTCTCGATCACATCTTCAAAATCATCTTCAGCTTCATCATGCAGATGCAGAGACTCTTCACCCGTCCTGTCCCCGCTTTCATCCGTAAGAGGTTCGTCCATGCCGGATAACGGATCGATCTCTTCAGGAGGCACATCACTCTCCGGAGGACCTTCGTATACTTCATCCATATTGTTCCCGTGCTCAAAGGCACTGTCTTCATGCACCACAATCGCTTCCGCACCGGCAGCTGACACACTTTCCTTCGGTGTCTCTATATGTTCCATTCCGGCATTTACCCCTTCTTCAATAACTTCCGTGCTTTCTGCTGCCCCGGTTTTCATGGACGCAGATGACATGCCATCCTCAGTCATGGCTTTTACCGG
>JAJRVB010000133.1 GCA_024277515.1 Nitrospirota bacterium
ACAGCCCGTCCCCTTTGGCCACTCGGGTACCTCTCCTTATTCAAAACTCAGATTCCAGATCACAGACTCAATGCCTGTTTTTACAGTCTGTGTTCTGTCCTCTGTGCTCTGACATCTGTCTTTTCTGGAGCCGGTGAGAGGACTTGAACCCCCGACAGGCTGATTACAAATCAGCTGCTCTACCAACTGAGCTACACCGGCAACCTTTTTTTCTGCACCATAAGAGAGCAAATAATTTATATAATTCAAGCGGTTTCGCCCTCAATCAATTGCAGCCACATAAAATCAGCGCAATTATCCTATGGCAGACTTGATAATATATATAAAATCGGCCATTTTGGTCAACCAGTAATCATAACATTATTTAATATTCTTTTTAAATACCCCGATTATTTCAAAAAAATGTTGTTCCATTAACCCGGAAAAAAAGCAGGAGAAACTCAGGCCGGCACAATTGGAGGGACCGGATGGGATGCATCCACGAGATGACAGCGGACCATATGGCTGCGTGATATCTCTTTCGGTTCAGGCCATTCACTCCGGCATATCTCCCGGGCAACAGGACATCTTGTATGAAACCGGCATCCTGACGGCGGAGAAATCGGGGACGGCACATCGCCCTTGAGAATGACGGCTTTTTTTCTCTTCCTGGGGTCAGGCAGGAGATTGGCAGATAACAGGGCGATCGTATAAGGATGCAAAGGGCTCGAATAAAACTCGCCGGTTTCCGCTATCTCCGCTATCTCCCCCATATACATGGTGGCTATCCTGTCTGATACATGCTCGACTACCGACAGGTCATGGGTTATGAACAGATATGAAAGATTAAAATCTTTCTTCAGTTCTGTCAGAAGATTCAGGATCTGGGCCTGAATGGAAACATCAAGCGCCGAGACCGGCTCATCGCATATAATTAGTCTGGGCCTGAGAGACAGGGCCCTTGCAATAGCGATACGCTGCCGCTGTCCTCCGGAGAATTCATGAGGATACCGGTTGTAATACCCGGCGGACAGACCGACTTTCTCGAGGAGGCCTTCAACGATCTCTTTCTTTTGTCTTCCTTTTGCGAGTCCGTGGGCGCCGATCCCCTCCGCAATAATGCTCCCTATGGAAAGCCTGGGGTTCAGGGATGAGTATGGGTCCTGAAAGATGATCTGCATGTTTTTTCGTAACCCGTGGAGTTCCCTGCCCCTTAATTTGAAGATATCCTCACCGTCGAAGTAAACATTTCCGGACGTCGGCTCGATCAATCGCAGTATGACCCTGCTGGCGGTTGTCTTGCCGCACCCTGACTCCCCCACCAGCCCAAGGGTCTCCCCCGTCTTTATATGGAATGAAATATTGTCTACCGCCTTCACCGAATTGACAACTCTGGATAAAATACCCCCGGTAATGGGGAAGTATTTTTTCAGATTTCTGACCTCAAGGATGTTCCGTGTTGTGATGTTCATTTTATATTTGGCTTTATGATATAAGGAAAGAGGCCGCTTTTGTCTTTTCTTTCCATACATGCTTGTCTATATTTTTACTGAAATGGCATGCAGCCCTGTGCATGTCACAGACCTCTTCCAGCGAAGGCTCATGAGTCCTGCATATTTCCTTTGCAAATAAACAGCGTGGCCAGAACTTGCACCCATCCGGAAAGGCCAGGGGGTTCGGGACATTTCCGGGAATCACATACAGGTCCTGTTTCCCTCTGCCGATGACCGGGATGGACGTAAAGAGACCGAGCGTATAAGGATGCCGCGGATTTTCGAAAATCTCTTGAACAGTGCCGTATTCAACAATCTTTGAAGCGTACATAATTGCCACATGGCTCGCGATACTCGCAACAACGCCAAGATCATGCGTTACCATCAGAAGAGACATGCCGAATTCATCCTGTAACGACTGCATCAGGTCCAGTATCTGGGCCTGAATCGTGACATCCAGGGCTGTGGTAGGTTCATCGGCAATGAGAAGTTCAGGATTACATGAAAGGGCCATCGCGATCATAACACGCTGCTTCATCCCCCCTGACATCTGATGAGGATATTCATTTACACGAATCTCGGGAGAAGGAATGCCGACTTTATTAAGGATATGAACAGACAGTTCATGGGCCTCCTGAGACGTCCTGTCCTGATGAAGCATAATCGCCTCTTTTATCTGGTCCCCGACGGTAAATACAGGATTAAGAGAGGTCATGGGCTCCTGAAAGATCATGCTGATATCATTGCCGCGAATTCCTTCCATCTCTTTTTCGGTAAGTTCCAGAAGGTTTTTCCCTTTATATAAAATCTCTCCGCCGGCGATTCTTCCGGGGGGCACCTGGATCAATCCCGGGATGGCGAGACAGGTAACGCTTTTTCCGCACCCGGATTCTCCGACCAGGCCGAGCGTGGTCCCCTTTGTGATCTCCAGATCAACTCCGTCAACAGACCTGACCACACCGTCGTCAGTGTCAAAGAAGACCTTAAGATCCCTGATCTCCAGTATCGGGGCCGTTATTTGAGATTTGAGATTTGAATTCTTAGATTTGAATTTTGAATTTTGAATTTTTTTAGAGTTAGTCATCTCTTCCTCAATTTCGGATTCAGTGCATCTCTCAGACCCTCACCAAAGAGATTGAAAGAGAGCACCACAACCAGTATGGACAGCCCGGGGATATATATCAGCCACGGGGCATCATAAAGAAACCTCTGTCCGTTTGAGAGTATATTTCCCCAGGTTGCATGGGGCGGCGGCACCCCGAATCCAAGGAAACTCAATGCCGCTTCTGTAAGTATGGCGCCTGCTATGCCGATCGTTGCCGAGACGAGCACCGGGGCGACCGCATTAGGTATCATGTGACGGAAAATGATACTTGCATCTGAAATTCCCATAACCCTGGCTGCCGACACAAAGTCCTGTTCACGAAGGGACAAAAATTCCGCCCTTACAAACCGGGCAGTGCCCATCCAGCTCGTCATACCGATCACTATCATTATGTTATAAATGCTCGCCGGGAGGACAGCCACTATAGTTAATATAAGAAAGAAGCTGGGAAAACAGAGCATGACGTCCACAAATCTCATAATCAGGGTGTCAACCGTAAACGTATCAACAAACAGGAAACCCAGCATCTTATGATTTCTCCTGCCCCTGACAAAGACATAATAGGCAAACGAAAATATCATACATACACCCGCGATCAGAAATGCCCGGACAGAAAGATCACCCTGTCCGGATGCCAGGAATATCAATGAGACAGAAACGGCGATGAGACCGAGGACATCCATCAATGTGATCCTGACAGCGCCATAATAGCCGGCAAGGCCGCCAAGGACAATGCCGATCAGGACTGAAATCCCTACCGCGACAAAGCCGACTGTCAAAGAGACCCAGGCCCCCTGCATCATGCGGGCAAATATGTCCCGGCCAAGATCATCCGTGCCGAGCAGGTACATATTTAAAAACGGCTTGTCCTCCAGCCTGATCATTTCAGTATTGACGGGACTAAAGGGCTGAAGCAGTTTTTCGGACAGGCGCACCTTGGCCGGATCAAGCACGGGGTCATTTCCGTAAGTTAAAACAAGTCCGACGACCGCGACAATAAAAAATATGATAAAAATGATCATGCCCCAGAGTGCCGGCCTGTTCTTCCTGAATATCCTCCAGGCCTCGGTAAAGCGCGATACTTCATCCGCCATCCCCAGATGGAGTTCTTTTGTATGTTCGTCAGTGCGTTCCATTTATAGTCTTTTCTGCAATACCATGCAGCTACAACCTTATCCTCGGATCTACCACCATATATAACAGGTCTGAAATAAATGTTCCTATCAGCACCAGTACCGCGGCAATAAAATTTATTGTAAGGATAATCGGATAATCTCGGGCCAGGATCGCCTCAAATCCCATCCGGCCCATGCCCGGCCAGGCAAAAATGGATTCAATAATAACCGAGCCCCCAATGAGCCCGGGCAATATCAACCCGAACATTGTGACAAACGGGAGGAGCGCGTTCCGGAATCCATGCTTGTAATTGACCATGTCCTCTGAGAGCCCTTTTGCCTTTGCCGTCCGGATATAGTCCTGATGAATGACCTCAAGCATCTGCGCCCTGACATATCTGGAGAGCAGCGCTATCCCGCCGAGCGCACCGAGTATAGAGGGAATGACCATATGCCATATCCTGTCCATAACCTGATAGACAGGGGACGCGCTCTGCATGCCGAAGGTCTGCATGCCGATGACCGATATGCTGAAAGTCTTTACAACAAAGTCGATAAGTATATATGCAAAGAAGAAACTTGGGATCGAAATAAGCACGTATGCCACAAACGTTGTAGACCTGTCAAAAAAAGAACCCCTCTTTATCGCGGCGCTTATTCCAACCGGAAATGACAGGCACCATGTTATCAGTGTGCCTATTATGAAGAGCCATAAGCTGTTCATAAACCTCTCCTTCACCTTGCCCAGCACCGGCTGGTTGTCTTTCCATGATTTCAGCTCTCCGGTAAAGAGGTTTTTGTAAAAGAGGTAATACTGGACATGGAGCGGTTTATCCAGATTGAATTCAGCCCTGAATCTGGCAAGGTCTTCAGCCGTAAATTTGGGATTCAGGGGATCGATCTGGCTCGGTTCACCGGGCGCCAGATAGACAACCAGGAAAGAAACGATTGATATAAAAAAAAGTGTGGCCAGTTTCTGGAAAAAGCTCCTTATGGTAAATGAAAACATATGTCCGTCACTCCGTGTCAAACTCCGGGCTGGTGGCGAGTTTGATCCATTTATTGAAATAATAAGTGTAGTTACCTGTCTTTGTCGGGCTTATCCGCCTTATAATCTCCTCACCTGATTCTGAATATTCCCTGATCACTATCTTTTTATCGAGAATGGCCGTGGCCTTTCTGACAAACAGAAATGTATACGGCTGCTCGTCAGCGATAATACGGTGGAGCTTATGGGAATACGCGACCTGTTTGTCAAAGTCATACTCCTGCCTTATCTTTATAATTAAATCATCCGCTTCCTTATTGACAAACCCCGCAAAATTAAGCTGGTTTTCATTTGTCTGGCTGGAATGCCATATCTGATAGAGGTCCGGATCTATCCCCATGGACCATCCCAGCACAAGGGCGTCAAACTTACCTGTATTTACATATTTACCGATAAAAACGGCCCACTCGACAAGGTCGGTCTTCACATCTATGCCGATCTTTTTCCATGCATCCTGGGCTATGGTAAGAATATTTTTTCTGATGGGATTGCCGTTATTGGTTATGAGCGTAAAGGCAAATATCTTTCCGTCTTTTTCGAGCATGCCGTCGCTGTTTTTCTTCCATCCGGCCTCATGCAGCAGGTTTAGCGCCCCTTCAGGATCATAGGGCAGGGGCTTGATGCTTTTATCATAATAATCGGTCTGCTTTACAAAAGGCCCTGTAATCCTCTCTGCCTGATCATACATGACATACTTTATAATCTTGTCAGTATCGATCGCCATACCCAGGGCCTTCCTTACTCGTTTATCCCTGAACAGCTCCCGGCGCATGTTATACCCGATATAGCTGTAACCAAAGGATAGGCTCGAGAAGTGCTGGTACCTGGGGTCATTTTTAAGGCGTGCAACCTGATGCGGCTGGACCCCGTAGTCATCTATGGCGCCGCCATAAAATTCCATCTCCTGAGTCAGCAGGTCAGGCACGATACGATAAGTATATCGCCTGTAATTGGGAGGGCCCTCCCAGTAATCTTCATTTCTGTCGAGCGCTATATACTGATCGGATTTCCACTCCCTGAATACAAAAGGACCGGTACCAACAGGGCGGCGGTTAAAATCACTGTCTCTCATGGTAAAGGTATCAGGATCAGACCCTTTTGCTTCGGCCTCTTTCCGCAATGCCTCCGCATTTAACAGATGCTCGGGAAGGATCCCCATTCCCCATGTGCCGAAGGCCGGTGAGTACAGTCTCTTGTACACTATCCTGACTGTATGCTTATCCATTACTTCCAGCCGCTTAACCGGCTCATAGTCGGGGATTCGGGGAGAGAGGTTTCGCGTGTCCATAATTGATTGATACGTAAACCGGACATCTCCCGCATCAAATTCATGTCCATCATGAAACCTTACCCCTTCTCTCAGACGAAACAGAATAACAGGATTGTGTTCAATTGCCGGCAGGACCTCGCGGGCTGTCACGGACAATTTATCTTCTTGCCCCTTTGTGAGAATCTCCGCATAGCGGTCCGAAGGGAAGGTCTCAAAATAGCCTTTCCCCAAGATGCCTTCAAGGTATTTGAAAAAATCCTGGTCAACGCTCTTTAATGTTATTTTCAGACGGGGCGGCGGCGCCAGCCTCACTCTTACAGTTACAGCATCAGGGAGACCGTCCCCGTTTTGATCAGGCCCCGGCAGCTGAATGTCCCTTTCGCTCGTCTGAGCATGGATAATTTCTATATTTTTTATGTTACTCAGGGCATCCTGCAGTGATGAATCCCGGATAATTCCTTTGCCCCTTCGGGCAAGGATTAACTCTTTAATCTCTTCCGGTCCGGCCATCCTTTTCCCGTCTATCGTTGCCTCGGGATTGATATAAAAATATGCCTCTTCATAAATGTCCCAGCCTGTAGCCAGACGGCCCCGGAATTTCAGTTCTTCATCCCTGTCGATCATACCATCAAATACCTGTCCAACGATCGTACTGCTTGCAGAGTCCGCATTGAGTACAGGGTTTAATATCTTTGCATCCCCGGATGACGCGGTAATGAACTCCTCAAGGCGGTGCGGATTTCCCCTGACCTGTTCATCATAGGTCGGCGCCCAGAAAAAAGACTGCAAAAGTATGACGAAAATCAGTACAGGCAGGAATATCAATATCTTTTTTGTGAGCATGGTTTTTTTCTCCGTATCTATTATAGCAGTGAGCTGCCACAGGTCAAGTTTTTTGAGAGCTGCCTTATTGTGTGAAACTCCGGACAGGGACGTATTTCTTCACACTCATAATGGAACACCAAAGCCACCCACTAAATTTCAACTGACAAAAAATGTCACTCAAGACAAATTATTGACTGCCTGCTTGTGCAGCTCAGGATACGCCCAATACGCAACTCATTGAATTTACTGCTGATTATCACTTCGAAACTTACTGGCATAAATTCTGCTTACAGTTCATGTCAAAGAGCTTTACTACTAATAAATTTGAAAGGGGGAAGAAAAGACAATTCAAGATTCAAAATTCAAGATTCAAGACTGACTCAAAAAAACTAAAGGAGGAACAT
>JAJRVB010000134.1 GCA_024277515.1 Nitrospirota bacterium
CAGGGCCTCGTCAAATTCTCTGTCACGGTTAACCCATTTTTGAATATCTTCGAGCCTGTTCACACCCAGGCCTGCAGCCATCACAACACCGCAGCGGCCGCTTTTTTCCCGTAGATACGTTTCTTGATAAGGGGATGCTGTGGAATGATCGCTCTTCACTAAACCGGAGTCTTCAAGCGCGGACTTTGCGGCCCAGAGGGCAAAAAGGGTCCTTCTTTCCCCTTCCCGCATGGCTTCGTCCTTAAATTCACCCCGGATTTTTGTCCACTCTTCTTCCGCTATTTCTCCCACTGCCTGTATGCGTGATTTTTCAGCACCGGGAAGAGAAAGTTTTTTGATCCCGGATGTCCCTGCAAGCGCCTTCTGCCAGTTCTCTTCAACATCCAGCCCGAGCGCGGTCGCCATCCCGAGTCCTGTTATAACTACCCTTCGTCTCTCAATCATATGTTTTTTTGTTTATGAAATTATGTTTATAAAGGATACTAAAAACCCTTATATAGTTCAACTCCGATTTTAGTGAAAAAATGATTTTAATGCTATAATTTTCTAATTAAGCAATATATTCATTTTTCAGGTTAATTACATATGAAAAAGAATCTCCCGGAAATCAGGCTGTTAATGCAGGAGCATAATCCTCACAAGTATTCCGCGTGTGTAAGCTTCCTGCGCGTGTACAGGGGGCAGTTTATAAAGAACTTTGACGGCACCTGCAGTAAGTTTTTTTCTGACATGCCGGAGGCGGAAAGCGCACGGGTAAAAGGTGAGGACCTGTTCAGCGTTATCTTTGATCTCGAAAACAGGAGTACGGAAGCGAATGTCCGGGCGGTATTCAAGGGCCTGGTCCGTCTGACTCCTGATGCTGATTTGATCCTGAACAGTGTATGGCTCAGGATGATAGATGACTTTATGACCGGTCTCAGGAATTTAAAGGGCAGGGTGGTTGATATTACGGACCTGATTATGCTGATTCATGAACTCTCACGGCTCCTTGATGAGGCATTTTTTGAATTAAGCAGATCGGGCAGTGTGGAGGCCCCTGTGGTTGACACCGCCACTGAGCAGCACAGGGAGATCGTCTCCGGATTCAAGGAGTTCTCCGGCAGGGGGCCTGATGATAAGGATGAAACCGGACTTAAAATACGTTCATTTTATCACTGCATTCCGGTTGACATGAATGCTGCGGTGAACAAAGTAGAGGACGAATCAGTTACGTTTAACATCCATCCATACTCTGCAGTCGCGCTTTCAAAAAATAACACAGCCTATATAACAAGTTCGCATCATGACCATCTGCTCGGGGCTGTGGCAAGCCGGGTGGACCTTAAAAAACGGCTCGCCACATTTACGCTCTTCAGTAATCAAAATGATGAATCGGAAAAGAGGGAGTTTATCCGGACGGACCTGCATCATATTACCGCAGTCACAATAACAGCGGGGCACTTTGAATTAAAAGGCTTTATTTGTGATATTTCTGAAGTTGCATGCAATGTGTATGTCCGCAATGCGGAGATGAATAAACTCAAGCCCGGGGCGGCAGTCAGGTTTGTTACCGAGCTTTGTGACGCTTCAGGAGACAATGTCCTCGCAATTAATACCGAGGCCGCGATTTTCAGGGTTTACCGGCAGGGGAAGTCTGACAAGAGGGCATTCAGAATCGTATTGAGGCATGACAATGACGGGAAACTCGTGACCGATCTCGCAAGGTTTGTCCTGACGAGACAGAGCGAGATACTGAGAGAGCTGAAGGAGTTGTCTGAAGGCCTATGACCCGGCCCTGATGCCGCTGTAATAATAAAAGAGATGCAGCAGGTCCTCTGAATTTACCTTCTGGACATGGCTGTAAATGATGCGGTCCATTGAAGCCACTTTTTCCCCCTCAACCGTAATCCATGCCCTGCCGAGAGAATCCCGCCGGGAGGTCGAAATGATCTCTCCATGAATCTCGGCCGTGAACCCCGGACGCAGGTCCGGAGGCATTGCCGCGCCCTCTACCAGTGACATGACTGCCGAGAGTTTGAAATCATGGGAATAGATAATCAGCCAGCCGAGAAGCTGCGCCATGGCTTCAATATAGATGACACCCGGCACCAGCGCCTGTTTTTTAAAGTGCCGCCTGAAAAATTCTTCCGAAAGGGTAAAAGTCTTGATTCCGGTTATGGAGCTGCCCTTGTCGATATTATTGATCTTGTCGTAATACAGAAATCTCATTGCTTCACCGCCTCCATAATCAGCGAGGCACATTGTCCTTCATAACTCCGCGAGTTTATCATTATGCGTCCGGGCCCCGCATTGAGCGGCTTTCCCGTGACAAGAGAGAATGCGCTCTCTTTTTCCTGAAGAGGAACACCATAGACTGCCGGAATTATACCACTTTCAAGGATGTAAATACCGAGCACCACGTCGACCGCGGCCGCCCCTGCGAGCAGATGGCCCAATGCCCCCTTTGATGAATATACATGGATATGTTCAATACAGTCTCTGAATATTGTGTGTATTGCATCCATCTCGTGTTTGTCACCCATGACAGTGCCGTCACCGTGGGCCATGATGAGGTCGATGCCGGAAGGAATGACCTGCGCCCTGTCCATGGCCTGTTCCATTGAGAGGGAAATGGCCCGTGCAGTCGGGGAGTGTGAGCCTTTGCCGGCTTCACATGAAGCGCCGTAGCCGGTGACTGCTGCCAGAGGCTGGACAGCCCTTTTTTCGGCTGTAGATGCAAGTTCCAGGGATATGATGCCGC
>JAJRVB010000135.1 GCA_024277515.1 Nitrospirota bacterium
AGAGGTTTTTTCTGTTTTGTCGCCTTTCAGGCATACTAAGGACATATACTAAGAGAAAAGTTCCATCCTGATGTGTTATCTTAAATAAGATAACTGCAAGTTTTTCAAATCAAAACTCTATCAATAACTATTTGCAAAGATATAATCAGACATGAAAAAGCAGAAAATCCTCTTTATAACCCCCCCGTTTCATGCGGGAGTAGTTGAAGTAGCGGGGAGCTGGATTCCCCTGAATCTGGTCTACGTTGCAGGCGCTGCTGAGGAAGCCGGTTTTGAGGCGGAGATTTATGACGCCATGACCAAGAAGGTTGGTTATGAGGAGATCAGAAAAAGGATTGAAGAATCAAACCCTGACTATGTAGGCGTTTCTTCATTTACATGCACATCGCCTGACGCCATCAAGGTGCTCTAACTCGCAAAATCAATTAACCCCGATATCACTACCATCATGGGCGGAGTGCACCCTTCTTTTATGTATGAAGAGATGTTTTCACTTACGGACAGTATTGACTGCATAGTAAGGGGAGAGGGGGAAATAACGATCGCCGAGCTGTTACAGACCCTTGCTGATAACGGCCCGCTTGCTGATGTCCAGGGGATCGCGTTCAGGGATGGCGATAAGGTCATTGCAACTCCTGCGAGGCCTTTTATGCCCGCCTTTGACGCGCAGCCAATGGCGTGGGACCTGCTTGACTGGGAAGACTACACGTATTTCATCATCCCCGGGTCCAGGCTTGCCGCTGTATGTACCTCCCGGGGATGTGAACAGGAATGTACCTTCTGCTCCCAGCAGAAATACTGGCACCGGACATGGAGGGGCCGCGCAGCTGAGGACGTGGTGGGGGAGATGGAGCACCTGAACAGGACATACGGAGTTGACGTTATTCTCTTTACGGATGATTATCCGTCTCCTGACAGGGAAAGGTGGGAGCGGATAATGGACCTTTTGATTGAGAAGGATATGGGGATAAAGATACTCATCGAGACGAGGGCCCAGGATATTATCCGGGACCGGGACATCCTCTATAAATATAAAAAAGCGGGTATCATTCATATATATGTGGGTACCGAATCCACGGCCCAGGAGTGCCTTGATTATATCAAAAAGGACCTGAGCATAGAGGAGTCCAAAGAGGCGTTGAGGCTGCTCAGGGAAGTGGGTATTGTGACGGAGACCTCAATGATTCTCGGGCTCCCGGATGAAACAAGGGAGAGTGTCACAGAGACCCTGCGCCTTGCGATAGAGTATAATCCGGACTTCTGTCATTTTCTGGCGATAGCCCCATGGCCTTATTCGGATATTTATAATGAGCTGAAGGATTCCATAGAAGTTACCGACTACAAGAAATATAATCTGATCGATCCGATTGTCAGGCCAAAGGCAATGACCCTCGAAGAGATAGACCATGCGATCATCCATTGCTACAAGACGTTTTATACAAAGAAGTTCAATGAGATGCTGGATGAAAGGGACGAGTTCAAGAAGCAGTACCTGATGACCTCAATGAAACTCATGATGACCACATCGTTTATAAAAAAGAAGATGGGAAGCCTTACATACGGCGCTGATGAGAAAATGCCCCCTGAGATGAAAAAACTGATGAGCAGACTTATGGAGCAAAATGCACCTGCTCCCGGGCCTGATGCAAAGATGAAATCAAGAATTATGCGGAGACTTCATATCAATGCCCCGGTAAGCAGGGTCTTTGAATATGTAACGGACCCGGAAAACTGGACCCATTATGTAACGAGCCTTGTTGACGTGAGAAATATCTCTTCCGGCGCGTTGAAGGCAGGGACAAGGTATGACTGGACTTACAGGATGTTCGGAATTAACCTTAACGGCACAGGACGGATAGTTGAGTTTGAAAAGGAGAGAAGATTTGTCCTGGAAATGGAGGGCGCCTTCCCGATAAGGGAAACATTTACTTTTCAGGGTGATGAAGAGTCAACTGAACTGAGCTTCGAAATACGCTATGATGTGCCTGGCAAGGTGCTCGGTGCTGTCGCAAACAAGCTTGTAATAGAAAAACTTAATGTAACGGAAGCTGTAGCCGTTCTTCACAAGGTCAAGGACATCTGCGAAACAGAATCATCCTGAAAAGTTTCAGCCTGTAATGTACTTCCTTCTCTGAGAATAGATAACCAGAAAAGAGCAGATATTGTTCAATCAAATAATTAACTCGATAATTTATTGACATGACATGCAGAAGACTTTGAATAAAAACGTACACGCTCAGATTGTTTGGTATTGCGTCTAAGGTATCGAAAATAATTTGCTTTCACAACACCTGCTCTTTTCTTATTGCATTTTCATAGTTGACTTTTGTGGTGTTACTAATTAGAATAACGTAATACCATGTCAGTTACAAGATTCGGCATATCACTCGAAAGCACCCTTCTGAAGAGGTTTGACCGCCTCATACGGAAGAAAGGTTACGCGAGCCGGAGCGAGGCGATCAGGGACCTTATACGCGACAGCCTCGTTACCGAGGAGTGGGAATCCTACAATACCGAGACAGTGGGAACTATCACACTTGTGTATTCACATGACACCAGGGAGCTGACTGACAATCTCACTGATATGCAGCATCAGCATCATCATTCAATCATGTCGGCCATGCATATTCATCTTGATGACCATAACTGCCTGGAAGTCATCGCGGTCAAAGGCAGGGCAAAAAATATCAAGGCAATAGCGGACAGGCTGATTGGAACAAAGGGGGTGAAACACGGGAAACTTACGCTTACTACAACGGGCAAGGGCCTGAAGTGAAAAAATTTTACTTAACTGGTAGCACTAATCTCAAATAAGTAACACGTACATCATGTCAGGAGGGAGAAAAGTTGATGGAAAGGAATAAAATCTATTTTAATGTTTTCGTCCTGCTATTGTCTTTCTCTGTCTCTGCGTTTGCGTCCGTGAATGAATCAGGAGATGGAGAACTCCCGGACTGGATGAAAAGAGTAAGTCTGTCAGGCACAATTGAAGGAGACTATAACTGGTCTGAGCATAATGATGTTACCGGCAAAAACTCCGACTCAACATCAGCCCTTTTCATAAGCACGGTTGATCTCGGTGCCGAAGTAGATTTTACGGACCGGTTGAATGGAAGACTTGTCTTTCTTGCCGAAGACCTGGGCAGGGATGACGAGACTGATGTAACTCTGGATGAAGCTGTGATGACCATTCGGGGCGAAGAATTCCCTCTCTATCTCATTTTGGGCAAGAGGGCACAGCCCTTCGGCATCTTTGAAAATCATCTTGTGTCTGATCCAATGTCTCAGGATGCTTACGAGACAAACAGGGCAGGAGTGACAGCAGGCTTCAATGGTCCGTATGCCCTTGATCTTTCCGCAACTTTGTATAAAGGAGAGGAGATGATGAATCACCTCTTTGAATCAGGATTGTTCAATACAGGTACTGATACAGGCGGCATGAGCAGGGCAGGTGAGGGACCGGATAATGTGGGGTCATATATCATCTCCTTATCGTTATCGCCCATCGAAGGCCACCTCACAGTTTTTTGCGCATATATGAGTGAAACAGGTGACAGCAACAGAAATAATACGGTGAATACAGGGTTTAATTTTGTCCCTCCTGTTATGGAAAAGCTCAGGATTGACGCTGAATACATGAAGGCGCTGAATCGCGAAAGATATAACGGGGCCGGCAGGACATATAAGGAAGGCGTGCTCTCCTTTACAGCTGCTTATGAGTTTGTATTAAGAGAAAGGGAAATCATCGGGGGCGCATTATATTATGAAAAAAAGGCCCACATTGTGAGTGAGCCCCTTGAGATTGCGTTCAGATATGAATATTTTGACGATGACGGGATGGCTGATGAAACCGGGATGTGGTCGGTTGATAACCGCTACAGCGCCGGAGCCAGGTATTCGTTCTATTATGACGAAGAAAGTGAGCTGACTGCTTATGCAGCGGCTGAGTACAGGTTGACGAAATACAGGGAAACCACTAACTCTGTCGATAAAAACAATGAGTTCTTCGCAAGGCTTGGATTAAGCTTCTAATAAAAATACATAACAACCAAAAAGGAGGTATTACAATGAAAAAGATTATATTTCAGACGGCATTGACAGTACTGATAATGACAGTTTCCGTATCTCTTTCATGGGCGCACTTCGGGATGATTATCCCGTCTGATGATATTGTTTCAAAGGAAGACAGCAAGAAGATCGCCTTGCAGGTACAGTTTATCCATCCCTTTGAAGGACACTATATGAATATGGAAAAGCCGAAAGCATTCGGCGTGCTGGATGGCACTAAAAAAACAGATCTTCTTCAGACACTTAAAAAGAAAGACGTAAAGGGTTTTATAACATGGGAGACTGCATACAGGATCAAAAGGCCTGGAGACAAGGTTTTCTTCATTGAGCCCGCACCATACTGGGAGCCCGCTGAAGAGATATTTATAATCCATTACACCAAAGTCATTGTGAATGCCCTCGGTCTTGAACAGGGATGGGATTCTGAAATTGGTCTGAAGACAGAGATAGTCCCTTTGACAAGACCTTATGGCTTATGGGCAGGCAATGTCTTTCAGGGAATTGTAAAGGTGGACGGCAAGGCGGTGCCGCATGCAGAGGTAGAGGTTGAATACTACAATGAAGACGGAAAGATAAAGCCCCCTGCGGAGCCTTATATAACACAGGTAATAAAGGCTGACAAGAATGGTGTATTTACTTATGCAATGCCAAAGACCGGATGGTGGGGATTCGCGGCCCTTAATACTGCTGAATACAGGCTGGAACGCGGCGGCAAAAAATATCCTGTAGAGATCGGCGCTGTGCTCTGGGTCAGGACAAGGGAGATGAAGTAGGGTGCATATATCGGAAGGTGTCCTTTCAGCGCCCGTCCTTGTGACGGGCGCCGCCCTTGCGGCAGGCGGTGTGGCATTGGGGCTGAAGAAGATGGATTACGAAAAGATACCTGAGGTGGCTGTACTTTCATCCGCTTTTTTTGTTGCATCGCTGATACATATTCCTATGGGGCCTTCGAGTGTGCACCTTGTGCTTAACGGGCTTGTGGGGGTGCTGCTTGGATGGATGGCGTTTCCCGCTATACTGGTAGCTCTGACGCTTCAGGCCCTGCTGTTTCAGTTTGGCGGATTTACCGTGCTTGGAGTGAATACATTTAATATGGCTGTGCCTGCCGTGCTTTCTTACTATCTCTTCAGCCATCTCATCAGAAGTGAAAACCACTCTGCTTCTGTGGCGGCAGGATTTCTGGCAGGTGTACTCGGCGCGGGTGGAGGTTCCCTGCTGATAGCCGTCAGTCTTGTAAGTACGGGAGAGGAGTTTTTGAATGTGGCAAAACTCGTACTGTTTTCACATCTTCCAGTGTTGGTCATAGAGGGCATCATTACCGCCTTCTGTGTTATATTTCTCAAGAAAGTTAAACCGGAGATATTAGGATGAATAAATTCAAAATTCAATACTCAAGATTCAAAACTCAGATTTCAGATTTTAAATTTATCAGTTCAGCGGTTTGCATTTTGATATTTGTATTTTGCATTGCTAATGATGCCTATGCCCACAAGGTCAGCATATACGCCTATGCTGAAGACGGGAAGATCTTTGCGGAAGGATACTTTGTGGATGGTTCAAAGGCCAGAAACTCACTGGTAGAGGTCTTTGATGCCGGGTCAGGAAAAAAGCTCCTTGAGGTGAAGACCGACAGAAAGGGTGAGGCATCCTTCAAAATAAGGGAAGTCAGACCGCTTAGGCTCGTGATTACCGCAAGCATGGGGCACAAAAATGACTATACTATCAGTGAGAATGAGGTTAGAGAGGCGATGGGGAAGCAGAAGACAGGAGTCAGAAG
>JAJRVB010000136.1 GCA_024277515.1 Nitrospirota bacterium
AAAGACGATCAGCAAGGTGTCCCCCGAGACGGGTGCGCCTGAAATAATCGATCTCGGCCTTGTCGGAGAAGTAGACAGTGTCAATCCCAAAATCCTTAACACAATGGAGGAAAGCGGATTCATTCCTGTTATAGCGCCGATCAGCGCAGGCCGGAAAAGCAGGACACTCAACATCAATGCCGACTATGTTGCAGGAGAGATTGCATCTTCGCTTCGGGCCGAGAAACTCATCCTCCTCACAGATACAGAGGGGATAAAGGACAAAAAGAAGAGGCTGATCTCGACTGCAACCACAAAAAAGATCAGGACACTTACCGCAAACGGCACGATCACAGGCGGCATGCTGCCGAAGGTCCAGGCATGCCGGAATGCCCTCAACAGGCATGTCAGCAAGACACATATCATAGACGGCCGGATCCCCCACGCCCTGCTTCTGGAGATATTCACGGAAGAAGGGATAGGTACGGAGATACTTAAATAGGGCATAGTCTGCTCTCAGGCCCCTTCTTCTTTGTTTCCTGTTGGTTGCCGCCCGATATAGCCTGCTTCAGAAAGTCCCTGATCAGGGAAAAGTCCACAGGCTTCGGGATCACGGCGGAAGAGTTGTTTGCTATTATCTTCTTCATTGCCGGAGACAGGTGTCCGCCGGTCATGACCGCTATCCTGGTTTTCGGAGATATTTCATTTATCCTTTTCATTACTTCCAGCCCGTTGGAATCGCGAAGGTTGAGATCAAGAAAACAGACATCGTAGAAACCTGAAATGGCCGCCCTGCCGTTTGAGACGGCCCTTACCTCACCATTAAAACCGCACAGCACATGAAGGGCTCTCGACATCCCGGAGCGAATTACCTTCTCATCATCAACAATAAGGACCTTTTTTTGCATTTCATTCAATCCCGTTTGAAGTTATCTTAAATTGATGAAATTGCAAATAAAGTGCCAGGGAATGAAACTCTCAGTCAGGACACGAAATAAGGATTAAACCCGCTGAACTGTAAATATTGATTACAGTTGCTTAACGTTATTTGACAGATTTCTTCTGGTCCGCCTGAATTTCATGCCAAACCATGAATAAGCGGCATTGTATAGTTCGGGGATTGAACTGATTCTGGGCTTCAGTTCCGGATGGACTGTATAGATAAATGCGGGGCTGGATATTGTCTATACAGGGGGGACATTATATTCCTGCATCTTCTTTCTTAATGTCACTCTTGTAATTCCAAGAAGCTCCGATGCCTGCACCTGATTGCCTTTGGTAATGCGAAGGGCCTTTTCAATAAGGGACTTTTCCGCCTTTGTTACAACGCAGCGAAAAATACCCCCTGTAGTGTTTTCCGCGACAGCCGTCTCGAGCAAATTATCGATCAGACTTGAAAGTGCCAGCAATTCTTTCTTGTACGGGTCGGGGTTCAGGTGAATGTCCGTAACATCAATGACATCTCCCGTTGAAATCGCCACGGCCCTTCTGATGATATTTTCGAGTTCCCTTACATTCCCCGGCCAGTCATAGGACAGAAAAAGTTTTAATAGGGTTGATACTTATAATGCTTTAGAACTTCTGCCGGCTCAATGGATGTATTAGTTATTAAGGGGGAATATTCCATCCATAGCTTTTGATCGGGCAATGCTGTCTTTATCTTTCCGGAAAATCAGAACAGGAACCTTTTTTATTGTTCGACGGTACTTCGAATCCTTATTTGGTTTCCCCGGTGAAGTCTTTTTGAAAACTTCTTGTTCTTCCACCTTAACTTCAATTCGTATCCATTTCGATACTCCACATTTTGATAGAATATTATTAGCAGTCTTCAGTATGCCTTTTACTGTTTTCTGCCCACGTCTTTTTTCTTTACCGACTAAAGAAAGCTTTTCAATGGCTGTCATGATTTTTTCTTCTCGCTCTTCTTGATCCATCTTTCGTTTCTCACTCGATCGATACCAATAAATAACATACCCTTCATTTAATTGAAAAAGTCCTTCAGCAAGTTGAAATACATCAAATTTGTTTTTATGACGAGTAGATTTCTTTCTTAACAGCGTATTGCCGATTGGCAAACCAGCTCGGCAAATTCCTTAGTTTCAGCTCTCGTATCCGACACTACTGTTATAAAACGTCCTTGATTGGTATCGATTTTATGCATATTTTCTTTAGTACAGAGTTTGCTGTCAATACTTATGAGAATACTGATGGCATACAAATATTAATTGGAAGCATGTGGCGTATTGGTAATTTCTGTTTTTTATACATGCACTGAATTGTCTGAACTGCGGTGCTGTTTAAGTTTTTTTTGCAAATATTTTGATTTTTTCTTTATAAACTTAATTTGATCTTCTACAGAAAGTCCTTTTGTTTCCTCGTACTGCTTACTTCTTATTTTCCGTACCATCTCAACGCTTTTTACGGCCATACCTTGTCACCTCCCTCGGTGAATAGATAAGAATCGGTTTATATCCCATTTCAATATTTACGGCATTAAATTTCTGTATTTTTTCAAAATGAACGATATGCTTAAAATTCCAACTGACCAGTAAATCTGCGCCTGCAATAGTAGAGATTGCAATATACAGGGCATCGTTGTGAAAATTCCGGGATAAGATTTTATGGGTAAGATAAGCGTCAGCTAATTCAAAAGCTTCGGAGCCGAGTTCAAGGATACTCTCTGAACATTCCCTGAACTCAGAGTAAATATACTTCACCTCATTTGGCGCATCCTGAATTTCTGCATCAGTAAGTTCCGAGATTAATAAAAAAAAAGTCCCTGCTTGAAAATCAGAAAGAAGCCCGCGAGAATATTCCTGAAACTCGGGATCGCAGCATCCCCCGATTACCGAGGTATCAACATATATGTGTGTCTTCTTCATTATATTATTCTATCATTGTTGACGTTCAGTTACAGATAATTGCACTATCCTCTTTTCAAGTCAAATTTCAACCACTTTCCGATTTTGAGAATACAATTGAAAAGATGATTGTTATGCTATAAAACTCTGGTAAAGTTGTCAATAAAAACTTTATCAATTGGGGATATGACTAATGAAAACCAGACAATCAAATCTGCTGGAACAGGTGCGGAATGTCATCCGCGTAAAGCATTATACCCTGAATACTGAAAGATCATATCTTCCATGGATTAAGCGGTTTATGCTTTTTCACAAGAAGAGACATCCTGCTGATATGGGTGAACGGGAGATTGCTGAATTCCTTGTCGCATGTTCAACTCTCAAGTCCAAATAACTCATTGAAAATCATTACCTGGATATTGGATATTGTAGTTAAATACATCTGTATAAACCGTGCCTGGCAGTGAAAAATCCGCTGAATCTGTAAAGAGAATGGTGCCGAAGGGGGGATTTGAACCCCCATAGCTTGCGCCACACGGCCCTCAACCGTGCGTGTCTACCAAGTTCCACCACTTCGGCAATTATTGTAGAGGCAATCCCTTGTGGTTGCCCGTATATATAACGACAATAATTATAAAACACAGAGATATAAAAGTGCAAAAGGTTGAGAAAGGTTGAGCAGTTCAGCCTCACCCGAGGATCGAATATCTCACCAGGTTGAGGAGGATGGACGGGAAGATGCCGAATATGAGTATCATCATTGCTGTAATCGCAAGCGCTATGCTCATGGTCGGGGAAGTGGTAAGGGTCACTTCCTGCTTCGGATCTTTCATATACATGTACATCACGATCCGCAGGTAGAAAAATGCGGATATGACGCTGAATACAACGGCTATGATCGCAAGATACACATACCCCGCGTTGATCACCTCCATAAAGACATAGAACTTCCCTATGAATCCCGCTGTAGGCGGAATACCGGCAAGAGAGAACATGAATATCAGCATCAGGAATGACGCAAGAGGGTGGCTCTTCGAAAGCCCCATATAGTCCTCAAGGTCTTCTCCCTGAAAACCTTCCCGTCTCAGCATGATCACAATCGCAAATGCCCCGATGTTCATAAACAGATAAATCATTAAATAGTTGACCATGCTCGTCAGACCTTCATGGGTACCCGCAATGATACCAAGGAGCATATACCCGGCATGTGCAATGGAACTGTACGCGAGCATGCGCTTTATATTTGTCTGGGCAAGCGCAATGATGCTTCCCGCAGCCATAGTAAGCACAGCCATCGGTATCAGGATGCTTGCCCACTGCCCCTGCATCGCCGGAAAGGCATCAAACAGGACCCTGCCGAGGACCGCAAATCCCGCGGCCTTTGGTCCTACGGACATGAATGCGGTAATGGACGTCGGCGCGCCCTCATAGACATCAGGCGCCCACATGTGGAACGGCACAAGGGCAATCTTGAATCCAAACGCGACAATCATAAATATCAGCCCCAGATACGTGATGGGACTGCCGATGATGTTTAATGCATTGAGTGACTCTGCAATCCCGCTGAGGCTGGTAGTCCCGGTAAGTCCGTATGTCAGTGAAATACCGTACAGAAGAAAAGCCGAGGAAAAGGCCCCGAGGAAAAAATATTTTATCGCCGCCTCGTTCGAACGCGGCTTCTTTCTCATGAGTCCGACAAGGATATATGTGGAGAGGGCCATCAGTTCAAGCCCCAGATAAAGGACAATTAAATCCGCAGCCGATGCCATAATCATCATGCCGGTTGTAGAAAACATCAGCAGGGAGTAATACTCACCAAACGACGCCTTTTCTATCTTCATGT
The DNA here is from genome assembly GCA_024277515.1 of Nitrospirota bacterium. Classification (GTDB taxonomy): domain Bacteria; phylum Nitrospirota; class Thermodesulfovibrionia; order UBA6902; family UBA6902; genus JAJRVB01. Next base: position 4,684 of record JAJRVB010000136.1, read on the forward strand.
ATTTCATCGAAATACATATGGTCAGTATAATATTCAGAAAAAATATCAGTTTAAAAAAATTGGCATACCCGTCCAGCACGAACATCCCCCCAAACGCGACCTGCGGCTCATAAAACCCGTACAGCTTGTACGTCCCGAAAAGGGCAACGAGGGTGCCGGCAATACCGACTACAGCGACAATCTCCTTCTTCTTCACAATCAGATCAAGCAGTATCAGTATCAGCCCCACACATATCAGGGTCAGTTCAGGAATAATGGGCCTGATATCAAGAAGACTTATAGTCGTTTCCATCTCCATTAAAAGATCTCCGTTAAATATTTAGCTATCACGTTTTCATTGCCCGCAACCGCGGTCGCGTTCACCTGCTGTAACAAATGCTCAACTGACGCATGCATATAGTCAAGAAAAGCATTAGGATATAAACCTATCCAGAAAACAAATACAAAGAGCGGGAGCAGGGTGATCACTTCCCTGAAGCCGAGGTCCCGCACAGGGTGGTGTCCCGATGCTTCATAGTCGGGATTCGCGTCCTGAAAGAATATCCTCTGATAAAGCCACAGCATGTACCCGGCGCCAAGTATAATACCCGTAGCAGCAAGCACACCGAAAATCATTTTGGCCTTGAACGCCGCAAAGATTATCAGAAATTCCCCGATAAACCCGTTCGTACCGGGAAGACCTATCGAGGCAAAGGTCAGAATGAGAAAAAATCCCGCGTACCAGGGCACCAGTTTTGCAAAACCGCCGTATTCCGCAATGACCCTGGTGTGGGTCCGTTCATAGATGATACCGATCATAAGGAACATCGCGCCCGTGATAACGCCGTGGTTTATCATCTGGAGTATGCCTCCCTCTATCCCCTGTGTATTAAGGGCAAAAAGACCGAGCGTAACAAACCCCATGTGGCTAACGCTTGAATACGCGATCAGCCGTTTGAAATCCTTCTGGGCAAAGCAGATGAGCGCCCCGTAAATTATCGCGATAATCGAAAGGACCATTATCGGTCCGGAAAAATATTGCGTTGCGTCCGGGAACATGGGCATCGAAAACCTGAGAAACCCGTATGCCCCCATCTTGATAAGCACGCCTGCAAGTATCACACTGCCCGCAGTCGGCGCCTCGGTATGCGCATCAGGCAGCCATGTGTGCACAGGGAACATGGGCACCTTGACCGCAAATGCCGCGAAGAATGCCAGGAAGAGCCAGCACTGAAGTGTAAACGGGTACTGGGCATTCGCAAGGGCAAGGATATCAAGCGTCTTGCCGCCGGCAAAATAAAGCACTACAATGCCGACGAGCATCAGTACGCTCCCGATCAGTGTATAAAGAAAAAACTTGATTGCCGCGTACACCCTGTTCTTCCCTCCCCATACACCAATCAGTAAAAACATGGGGATCAGCATGGCCTCCCAGAAGATGTAAAAAAGGAAGAAATCAAGGGCGACAAATACGCCCAGCATCCCCGCCTCCATCGTCAGGATGGCCATATGAAACTCCCTGACCTTGCCCTCGACCGACTTCCAGGACACAAGCACACAGAGAATCGCGAGAATGGTCGTAAGAAAGAGAAACAGTATGCTGATGCCGTCAATTCCGATAAAATAATTTATCCCCCACGACGGGATCCATTCGCTCCGTTCCACAAACTGCATCTTGTATGTTGTCTTGTCAAAATTTCCCAGAAGCGGGAATGACACAAACAGGGTCAGGATGGTAAAGAGAAGCGTTGTCCACCTGATAGCGCTCTCACTCCGGATAAAGAGGAGGAACACCGCGCCTATCACAGGTATAAACACCGTCCAGCTGAGTATTGAGTAGCCGAGCTGATTGTAAATGATGTCTTCCATATTATATTCCGTTTTCCATTACGTGTTATCAGATATAATTTTGCTGTTCATTCCCTATTTCAGAAAAATCCATACACCGACAATAAAGACCGCGCCTATCGCCATAACAAGGGCATAGTTCGAAAGAAGCCCTGTCTGAATCGTGCGCAGCCTCCTGCTGAACACATCAACAAGGCCGGGCACGCCATTTACGACCCCCTCAATAATATACGTATCAAAGGCGAGGATTATCTTGTCCGATGCCTTCATCACCGGCTGAACAATCGTCTTGCTGTAAAGCTCATCAACATAATATTTATTTAACAAGAGCTGATATACAGGCTGGAACGCTGCGCCCAGTTTCTGCGGCAGTTCCGTTTTTTTCAGGTACATGACGAACGCCACGGCCAGACCGGCCACAGCCACAAATATGGATGCCCCTATCACAAAGTACTCCTCCGCATGAGTGCCGTGCCCTTTGGCATGTCCAAGCACCGGGGCAAGGAACTCTCCAATCCTGTCACCATGCTCAAGGAAAATCGGGGGAATACCCACCCATCCCGCTGCTACCGCGCCAACCGCAAGAAACATCAGGGGGACGGTAATGATCAGGGGAGATTCATGAATGTGGCTCTCCTGCTCCGGAGCCCCGCGGTAGGTGCCGTGAAACGTCAGGTATATGAGTCTCCATGAATAGAATGCGGTCAGCAGCGCTGCGAGCGTACCCAGGAACCAGAGGAATTTGCCGAGGTCTCCGGCCTGAAAAGCGCGCCAGAGTATCTCGTCCTTGCTGAAAAACCCTGAAAATCCGGGGATGCCGGTAATGCTCAGGGTAGCCAGGACAAAGACCCAGTATGTGACCGGCATATACTTCTTCAGTCCGCCCATCTTCTGCATGTTCTGCTCATCATCATGTTTCGCATGATGCAGGGCATGGATCACACTGCCAGACCCGAGAAACAGCAATGCCTTGAAATACGCATGCGTATAGAGATGGAATATTCCGGCAGAGTAGGCGCCCACACCGAGGGCCAGGAACATATATCCGAGCTGGCTCACGGTGGAATATGCGATAACACGTTTTATATCGTTTTGTACAAGCGCTATGGTAGCGGCAAATATTGCCGTTACCCCGCCCACCACGGCAACCGTGTTCATCGCGACTTCAGACAGGTTAAACAGCGGATTGCACCGGGCGACCATAAACACCCCGGCAGTGACCATTGTAGCGGCATGGATCAAAGCCGATACCGGAGTCGGGCCTTCCATAGCATCAGGGAGCCAGACATGAAGCGGCAGCTGGGCTGATTTACCGACCGCCCCGCAGAAAAGCAGGAGACATATGAGCGTGATAAGGTTTACGTCATAACCGAGCAGATTGATTGTCTGGCCCGCAATACTCCCCGCCTTGCCGAATACCTCCATAAATTCAAGGCTTCCGAATGTAAGAAAAATAAGTATCACACTCAGGCCGAAACCAAAGTCTCCGAACCGGTTGACGATAAACGCCTTCTTCCCGGCATTCGAGGCGGACTTTTTGTTAAACCAGAAACCGATAAGAAAATAGGAGCAGAGACCCACGGCCTCCCACCCGAAATACATGACCAGGAAATTATTGCCCATAACGAGTACAAGCATTGAAAACACAAACAGGCTCAGGTAGGCAAAGAACCGGTAGTAGCCGCCGTCACCATGCATGTAGCCTACGGAATAAATAAAAATAAGAGTGCTGATTGAGGTAACAACGATAAGCATAATTGCCGACAACTGGTCAATAAGGAAGCCCACAGACACATGAAAATCCACTGACACGATCCAGCTGTAAATGTTTATGTTTACGTCACGCCCGCCGACAACATCAAAGAAAGCGCTTATTGCAAGGAGAAATGACCCGGCAACAGCAGGAATGGCTATAT
>JAJRVB010000137.1 GCA_024277515.1 Nitrospirota bacterium
GATTCTATTTTTTCCACCAGTGCGTGCAGGTCCTTTATCTCTAAAGTGCCTCTTCGGGCGATAATAATACCCTCTTCCCGAAGCTTTTGAAGATACCTGTTGACAACTGCACGGACTGATCCAATCATGCCGGCCAGGTCTTCATTGGACAGATCGTGTATCAGCCTCAACCGGGGATGAGGATTCCCCGGAACTGTATGCTGAAGGAAGAGCTTCACTAACCTGGTGCCTGTATCGTAGAGTGCCAGATCAGAGGCGAGATTGGTCAGCTGCCGGATCAGTTTACCGATGTAGGGAAGAAATTCCCTGTTAAAGGATGGATGCTCTTCAATCCACTTGTGGATGGTATCAAAGGGGGCAGTGAGGACCTCGATGTTATCCATGGCAATTATCGATACGTTGTGCTTTTTTCCGTCAAGAAGGGAAATCACATCAAAACCATCACCAGCCCCGAGAAGAAAGATGGTAAACTCTTTCCCTGTGTCAGGATTGACCCTCGTCATTTTTACCCTGCCGGAAATAATTACATAGAATCTCCGGATGGTCTGCTCCGGGTGCATTACAATCGATTTTTTCGGCCAGGTCTCCCGCTGAAATGACAGCAGCATCTCCTGAATAACGGCTTCATCAAGCCTGCCGAACAACTCCGATTGACTCAGCGCCTTCAGAGTATGGTCGTAAAATGGTGAATCAGGCTTCATGTATGAAGCTCCTTTTCTTCTAACAGGCCTTTGACGGACCTGCTTGCAATGTCATTATTGGTGGGGCCGGTTTCTGAGAAATCTTTTGTATTTGTTGTTAAAAAAAATACGCCGTACGGTGATACTTTTCCATCAAATTCCCTGCAACTGATCAGGTCGAATTTTCCTTGATATTCAGGCAGAAAGATAATGTCGTTACTTACATTTATCACCACCAGTACTGCCTTGCCCCTGTACTTTCTCACAATGGTCAATAACCTCTTGTCAATATAGAGTGCATCCCTGGTGCCTGCGGGGTGAAATGATGGTGTTCTTTTTCGCACACTCAACAGGTGCAGGTATCCTCTGAAGAGCCGGGACTGGATGGAGCTAACGTCTGAAATGTTCCTGTCGATAACATCAACAGGGAGTTTCTCACGATTAATCATTCGTTTTATTCCCGTTTCCCTTACCCCTCTGTAGTAGTTCCGGGAACCCAGTAAACTGTGTATGTAGATGCCGGGAACACCCTTCAGTGCGAGCATAACAGCCTGCGATGCAAGAAATCTCCTTACTGCAAGTGAATCGTTTTCCTGAGCAGGGTCGTTAATGGCATCGAAATAGGTGATGTTGAGCTCATATGGTACTTCTTCCCCATCTTTCAGTTCATATGATATGAGGCCGCCATGTTCCTCCGTCATTTGTACGAGGTTTAAGAGTTCTTTGTTGTCAAGTATTCCCCTGGCGCCTGACAATCCTATGCCGTCATGGGATGCAAGAAAGTCAAAAAACAGGAGGTCCTGCCTGGTTTTGCTGGTCTCTTCCTGTATATGTCTGGCATCATGGCGTGCAAAGGCATCCAGAACAAGCGGGGGGAGGGAAAACTGATACACCATATTCGCTTCGTGTCCCTCACCGAAAATAGGATATGTTGTCCTTATAGGGAAAATTAGCCTCTGTCAGGATGAGCGCGTATGGTGCAACGTACTCCATTATCCTTCTCAGGAGTTTAACAATTTGATGTGTTTTTGACAAGTTTACGCAACTGGTGTGCGGTTCTTTCCATATATATCCGACGGCATCCAGCCGTATAATCCCGGCACCCTGAGAAAGGTAAAACAGAAACACATCAACTATTTTCAGAAGAACCTCAGGGTTTTTGTAGTTAAGGTCTATCTGGTCTGCACTAAAGGTAGTCCACACATATTTTTCCCCCATGGCAGTATTGAATGCTGTAAATAAGGGGGTCTCCCGGGGCCGGAAGACCTCCGGCATTTCTACTTTATTGTCACTCACGATAAAATAATCCCTGTATCGTCTGTCACCCTCCAGGAACCCCTTGAACCACTCCGATTTGCTTGATACGTGGTTCATAACCAGGTCAACCATTAAACGGTAGTCCTGCGCAATTTTCCGGATATGCTCCCATGTCCCAAATCGGGAGTCCACCTCTTTGTAATTTATGACCGCATATCCTCCGTCTGAACTGCTCGGGAAAAAGGATATTATATGAAGACCGGTTAAGGTATCCTTTATATGTTTCTTCAGAAAACGGTGGAGGGTGTAGAGGGGTTTTTCACCTGTAGAATATATGGTATCTGGATAGGTAATGAGGACGGCATCTTTTTCATTCAGTACGACATGGTTGCTGTATTTTCTCCTTTTCTCGATAATTACCTCACTCTCCCCATAGGCGTCCATCATGGCTTTCAGCCTGGCTGAGAGTTCATGAGCCTCTTCTTCTGAGTAAATGATCCTTAAAATGGCTTTTATATGTTTCAGTATCGATATCCGGGACATGGCAAAGTTCTTTTCAGGCACTTCTGCAGCAACAGCTTTAAAGATTTTCAGACAAGGCTTCAGATGAATCATTGATGCCCTGCCTGAATCTCCCTATAACTTATCCTTTCCCGCGATATAGGATGCCAGTTCGAGTAATCGTCTTGAATACCCGTATTCATTGTCGTACCAGACCAGCACCTTGGCTACCCTGTTCATAATCACCCTGGTAGATGGGGCATCCACGATTCCGGAGTGTGGATTACTGATAATATCTGCTGACACGATCTCATCGTCATTATAATCCAGGATACCCTTAAGCGCTCCATTGGCTGCATCTTTCAGAGTTGCATTTACTGTCTCTATCGAGATATCTTTTTTCATGTGTGCCACTATGTCTGTTATCGCGCCATCCGGGATTGGTGCCCTCACCGCAATGGCATCCATTCTGCCTTTCAGTTCCGGGATAACCAGGGCAGTGGCCTTTGCCGCTCCGGTTGAAGTAGGTATCAGTGAAGTTGCTGCAGCGCGGCCCCTTCGCCTCTTGCGAGCGGGACGGTCCACTATTGCCTGGCTGGCGGTGTATGCATGGATGGTTGTGGCCATAAGATATTCAATCCCGAAGGCATCGTTCAGTACCTTAACCGCCGGGGCAAGAGAGTTCGTTGTGCACGAGGCGTTTGAAACAACCTGATGTTCCTGGGGATTGTACAGTTTTTCGTTTACTCCCATAACGACTGTCAGGTCTGCACTTTCTGATGGTGCGCTGATGATAACCATGGAGGCCCCGGCCTCTATGTGTTTTGCAGCATCTTCCCGTTTCCTGAAGAGCCCTGTACACTCCAGTACAATATCAACTCCAAGGGCCTTCCAGGGAAGAGCTGCAGGGTCTCTTTCACTCAGAATGGTCAATCTTTGCGGTCCGAGTTGAAGATAATCCGGGCCAGCTGCAACAGGGAACGATGCACCGCCGTGTACGGAATCATAACGCACCAGATATGCAAGTTCCTCCGGCGGAGTCAGGTCGTTGGCCGCAACGATTTCGACGTTTTCGGGAGAATTGGATAAGTAGTGACGTAACACCAGCCGTCCGATACGGCCCAGACCATTGATGGCAATTCTTTTCATGATGTTCCCTCCTTTTATTAACGAATTATTAAATGTCTCATAATTGAATTGACATCAACTGCCAACATATCTGCTCTTGAAGCTCAGGGTTGAGAGAATGTCGTCTTGACTATTTTGAGACGATTAATAAAAAGCCCTGTTCAGCACAATCAGGGTTGATTCTTACCTCACAAAGGCCCCCCTTCCGGCAAAAACCGCTGCCTCTCCCAGATCCTCCTCAATCCTCATGAGTTGATTGTACTTCTCAACCCTTTCTCCACGGCAGGGTGCGCCGGACTTCAGGTGGCCGGTTCCCATGGCAACAGTGAGATCGGAGATAAAGGAATCTACTGTCTCTCCGCTCCTGTGGGA
>JAJRVB010000138.1 GCA_024277515.1 Nitrospirota bacterium
CATACATGCACAGCCCGGTGGACACTGCCCGGCTTGATTCCCTTCTCGTTGAAGTTGTTGAGGTAATGAATTACAAAAATATCAGAAGGGTCGTGATTGTTGATGATGAAGATTGCGCGATAAATATTGTGAGCATCAGGGATGTTATTGAAAACCTTGAGGGGAATTATAACAGTTTTCTGGAGCGGAAACTTCAGAGTGCAAAAGAAATACTGAATCTGCTTCCGGAAATGCTTATAGAGGTAACGGACACCGGCAGCGAGCAGTTAATTATCTGGATCAATGACAGGGCCATCCGCAGATTCGGCAGGGCGATGCTGGACAAACCTGTTGCCGATTTCCTTCCACAAGACACATGGGACATGATTTACTCTGCTATGACCACACGCAACAAAATTGAAAATATCAAGCTCAAGCTGGGGGAGAGTATATATGAGCTCTCCGGTTATTTTATCTCAACCTTCGGCAAAATGGAAAAAGGCAGGTTTCAGCTGATCATGCGGGACATTACAGAGGACATAAAGCTCTCGATAGTCGATCCTCTTACCGAGATTTATAACAGAAGGTTTCTGAATGGATTTCTGATGAAGGAACTCGAGAGGAGCAAACGGCTGGACAGGCATTTTTCCGTGGTCATTTCCGATATCGACAATTTCAAGTGGATAAATGATTCTCATGGACATCTGTCAGGGGACATGGTCCTGAAGTCTCTTGCCGGGGTCATTACCGGGACGGTACGGAACCTGGATGTGGTCGGCAGGTACGGAGGAGATGAATTTATGCTGATACTGCCCGATACCAACCATGAAACCGTAGTCAGGGTGATAGAAAGGCTGAGGAGAGAGGTTGCATCACTGGAGATAAAGGTTTTGAACGATGTAAAAGCAAAAACCACTCTCAGCTTTGGTATTGCATCCTTCCCTGGTGACGGAACTTCTCTGGATGATCTCCTGATCGCAGCAGACAGGAGATTATATGAAGCAAAACGCCTCGGCAAAAACAGGATTGCCTGAAATTTGTTTTTGCCGGATTTTCCATTAAAAAAATTGCGGACCTGACAGTATAAATTTTGTCCGCTCCCGCCCCCTGAATTGTTCTAATTGTATTATTTGGGTTAAACTAATGCACGATAATTTCCCGGGAGGTACGTAATTATGGCTGAACATTCATTTGATATTGTCAGTAAAGTGGATTTGCAGGAAGTATCCAACGCGATTATTCAGGCTATGAAGGAGATAGGGCAGAGGTTCGACTTCAGGGGCAGCAAGAGCAAGATCGACCTGGACAAGGCCAGGAACGAAATCCAGATTGTTTCGGATGACGAGTACAAAATGAAAAATGTCATCGATATACTTGAGAGCAAGCTGATTAAGAGAAAAGTCCCGTTGAAGGCCTTGAGTTACGGCAAGGTTGAAGATGCGGCCTCATCCACTGTCAGGCAGGTCGTAACTCTCCAGCAGGGGATTCCGACGGAAAAGGGCAAAGAGATAGTCAAGATCATAAAGGGGACAAAGCTCAAAGTGCAGTCGGAAATACAGAAAGACCAGCTTCGGGTCCGGGCAAAAAAAATAGATGACCTCCAGTCACTCATGAAACTCCTGAAGGAAAAAGACCTCGGCATACATATCGAGTTTGTTAATTACAGATAAAAAGACAAAAAAGTAGACAGCAGGCAGGGGCCAAGTTAAAGCTGTCCTTTCCTGACTACTGTATACTGTCTACTGATTACTTGTTGTATAATACCTTACTATGGGTTTATGGGATGACATAAGGTGCGATTACAAGACCGTCTTTGATATGGATCCTGCCGCTAAAAGCAGTCTTGAAGTCATCCTGTCGTATTCAGGATTCCATGCCATCTTCTTCCACAGGATAAACCATTTATTATGGAAGGCGAACATCCCTTTTTTTCCGCGCTTTCTGTCCCAGCTTGCAAAGATCATCTCAGGCATTGAAATTCATCCAGGAGCAAGAATCGGCAAGGGTTTTTTTATTGATCATGGAGCGGGTGTGGTCATAGGTGAGACCTCTGAGATAGGGGAGAATGTACTGCTCTACCAGGGGGTGACACTGGGCGGCACAGGCAAGGAAAAAGGCAAGAGACATCCCACGCTCGGCAGCAACATAGTTGTAGGGGCAGGGGCAAAAGTGCTGGGCGCGATAACCATCGGGGATAATGTCAAGATAGGCGCCAACTCGGTTGTCCTGCATTCCGTCCCCGGGAATTCAATCGTTGTCGGAGTGCCGGGCAGGGTGATAAAAAAGAAGGTCGTCAAGATGTTTGCCGACGGGCCTGTTGAAATGCTTGATCATGTACATATTCCCGACCCGCTTGAAGATAAATTCGAAGAACTTAAATCTTATATACATGAACTTGAAAGGAGAATAAGCGGATTGGAAGGCAAGGCTGAAACGATAAAGGTCTATAACACGATGAGCGGAGAAAAGGAGTATTTTGTTACCCTTGCTCCAAAGAAGGTAAACATGTATGTATGCGGGATAACGGCGTATGACGTTTGCCATCTGGGTCACGCGCGGAGTGCGATTGTATTTGACATTATTAAGAGATATCTGAGATACAGGGGATATGAGGTGACCCATGTGAGAAATATAACCGACATTGATGACAAGATAATTGCGCGCGCAGCCAGGGAGAATATTTCGACCGGGGAAGTAGCAAAAAAATATACGGACGAATATTACCGTGACATGGACCTGCTCGGTGTGAGCAGGGCTGATATCGAACCGAATGCAACGGACCACATACAGGAGATGATAGAGACCATTAAGGTGCTTGTTGAAAAAGGGTATGCGTATCCTCTGGACGGGGATGTCTATTTTGAGGTGGGCAGATTTCCCGGCTATGGAAAGCTTTCAAAGAAAAACCCGGATGACCTTCTCGCAGGCGCAAGGGTGAATATTGATGAAAGAAAACGGAGCCCGCTTGATTTTGCACTCTGGAAGGCCTCAAAGGAGGGTGAGCCCGCCTGGGAGAGCCCGTGGGGCAGGGGAAGGCCGGGCTGGCATATTGAGTGCACATCCATGGCGTCGAAATATCTCGGCGAGAGCTTTGACATCCACGGGGGCGGGGCTGACCTGATATTTCCCCACCATGAAAACGAGATCGCCCAGGGCGAGGCGTATTCCGGCAAGCCGTTTGTAAAGTACTGGATGCATAACGGGTTTATCACCGTTGATAAAGAGAAGATGTCAAAATCACTCGGTAACTTTTTCACAATCAAGGAAATCCTTGATAAATACGAACCCGAGGTGGTCAGATACTTTCTCCTCTCTGCGCATTACAGGAGCCCTATCGAGTTTTCTGATGTGCAGTTAAATGAGGCCGAGCTTTCGATTGACCGATATTACACAACGGTCATACGGATAAATGATTTTATCGAGAGTGCTGGCGCCAAAGAGAAGGTTGAAGGTGCGTCTGAACTCGAGGACCTGCTCTCCGGTTTTAAGGACAAGTTCCTCAATGCAATGAATGATGATTTCAATACAGCCTCGGCGCTCGGATATATATTTGAGCTGATAAGAGAGGTAAACAGGTTTCTGGATGGCCGGCCTTCGGGTCAGAAGGCGAAAGACCTCGTGCTCAGGACCCGTGAACTTCTTGCCGAAATCGGGGGAGTGCTGAATATCTTCAACAAGACGCCTGAAGAGTGGTACAGGTCATTAATGAAGGTGAAGAAGATAGATCTGTCAGAGAGTGATCTGGAGGATAAAATCCTTGAGAGACAGAAGGCGAGGGAGGCGAAAGAGTGGGCCGCGGCAGACAGGATCCGGGACGAACTTGCCGAAAAGGGGGTTATCCTTGAAGATAAGAAAGACGGGACCGCATGGAAGATCAGGGCGGGTTAAAGGTTTTATCAGAGAGAGAGAAGCGTGGGCATGAGTTCTTCATGCCTTGAGAGGATCCGTTTGAACATTTCCACAAGCCCTCTGCCGAGGGCGATAATAAATTCAATTTCAATGTATGTGTCGGCAGTGCTGTCGAAGAGGAGTCTCAGTTTTGACGGGAATTGTTCATCCGGCTTCCAGTAGAGTATGAGAAAGGGCACTTTAGGAAGAGGGTAAATAACCCGTGCAAAATCAGCGGAAAACCCCTCAATGCTGCTGCCCCCGAAGATGTTAATAAGGTCAAAGAATATCCCGGTATGAGATTCAGCAAGCTGTCTCATGGGTTCCTCGCATCTCCTGTCAAAGTATTGCGTCACTGACGAGGCCCTCTTCAGCTGATCAAAGGAGACCCACTTTCCTGAAAGCGGTTCACCCCCTCCCGTGATGATGTATTTAAGCAAAGGGACGGCCACCCAGGTATTTATGTGCAGCAGGGACTCGATGCCCCCTTTGCTGTCGACAACGAAATCCTTGCCCAAGCACTTGATGCGCAGCTTCTCATCCGAATATTCCGCCCCGAGCCCTTCAGCAGCTTTCGCGAAGTCCACGCCTGATATTTCTTTTTTCAGCGGGTCGAGGAGCTCATCGAGTTTTTTGTCCTGACCTCTTTTGACTATTTTCTTATCGAGGATTTCAGCGGCTTCCCTGCCGATATGGGGACAGTCGGATAATTTTTTGTCGCCATTAATGAGTGAGGCTGCAAAGGCAAGGCAGGTCGGCACACCGCACTCCCTGCAATTGGATTTGTTCAGATATCTTAAAATTTCGAGATGATTGATTCCGGATTTCTTCGGGGCCATAAAATATTATAGCGCATTGTACTCAGCATGGGTCCCCTGCCAGTGTTTATAAGAAATATTTATGTATATATATTAAGGTCTTGAATAAAAAGAATTTATAGTCTATTAGTATGTTAATAGAGTAAACACATAACAGAAAGGGGGCGGTAATGAAAAAAGTATTTGTTGCAATTTTATGTTTTGCCGTTTTATTTACAGGGACAGCGATAGCAGGCAGTGTTGTTGCCATGAGAGGGGATGGTACGGTCGTATTTATTGATGATCAGAAGGAAAAGATAGTCGACCGGGTCTATACAGGGGGAGTTGGGGGCTCAATGGGTGCATTGACTCCTGACGGAAAACTGCTTTATGTGGCAAACACATTCAACGGGCAGTATACCACCTCGATTATTGATGTAGAGAAGCGCACCCTTATCAAAAACCTTCCGACCGGTCCGCGTCCGGCACACGCTTATGTGAGCCCCGATGGAAAACTTGTAGGCGTAGCTCATAAATTTTCGGAGAACGGTCAGATAGTCATAGCCATTATAGACACCTATTCCAATAACGTAAAGCACCACATAACTATCGATATTGAAAACGCTTCCTTCAGAGGAGTACTCAATCCTCATAGCGGCTGGTTAAGAGACTGCAAGCATTTTCTTGTGCCGAACTGGGCGGATAATGTAGTCCATGTGATCGATGCTTATGAAGGCAAAGAGGTGGCCAGGTTGCAGCTTGAGGGCAATCCGCACAACTTCAATGTAACCTCCGACAGCAGTGAACTCTGGGTAGCGGTTGATGCCGTGGAAGATGCCGCTGGCAAAAAGGCCGGATGCGGGCAGCTGGTTATCTATGATATTCCGGGGATTCTTGGGTCTCCGCCGGTCACTACTCCAAAGACAAGCTTTTGTCTGACTCTAAATCCGGGAGAGCCGAAGCAGGGACACCATGCAGCATTTACCCGTGACGGCAAGTATGCGTATGCAACCAATGTCGGGGGCGGCAAGGGAACAAGCATAAATGTGTTTGATGTCAAGACAAAAAAGCTTGTGGCTCATCTTACGGCAGGCGGAAAAGGAGTTGGACATCCCTTTATGAGTCCTGACGGCAAATACGTTGTTGTGGGGCAGTACGGCGCAAATATACTCACCTTTATAGACGCAAAAAAGCATGAAGTAGTCAAGAAGCTTGCGATTGGAGAAGGAAAAGGCGTCCAGTGGGTGGCCTTTACCCCTGACAATAAAAAGGCATTTGTTAACAATAATGGTGATGATGCTGTGTATGTTCTGGATATGAAAAAGCTTCGCGTGAAAAACAAGATCGTGACGGCTGAGCCTGGCAAGTTCTGGAAAACGCAGTGGCATGTGACAAACGGCTGGTATCTGGTATACGAGGCGGTTGAGACCTATTTAAAGTAACTGAAGCCAAATGATAAGAACAGGGGGAGTATCATTAATTTGATATTCCCCTGTTCTTTATGAATCTTCATCTATTTCATGGACTTCCCAGTTGCTGTCAATCCACAATCCTGTTATTTCCATATTTTCATATTGTTGACGAAGAAAATTAACCGCCTTTTGAATATGAATAATCTGTTGGCTTTTCGGCGCCGGATTCCCGGCGCAATCATGATGGCCGACAACAGCAATTCCAACTGACTTATGATTTTCAACAGAAATCCTCAGTCTGTTGAGAATCGACCGAATCAAAACATCATCTTTTTGTTCCGACAGGATCAGGCTCGGGCCGGCTTCACTTATGGAATCCACGTATTCAACATCAAAACGTCGTTGCAGATAGCTTATTACAGGCAGCTGAACCCGCCCATCCATGCAATTGATAACTGTGCAGAATCTCATACTGTTTCCTCCAAAATCATATCCTGTTACCATCATGAAAAAAATGAATGCCCCTGTCGTGTATGGCAAGGGATATCTCTTCTCCCGGTGTCCCCTCAAACTCCGGGGTGGACTTTGCGATGATTCTCGTGCCGCCGCATCTGACATACACGAGCGTTTCCGGTCCGAGGTGTTCAATTAATTCTAACGTGCCTGTTATGGGCCCTTCTCCGGGTGTAAGCGCCTCCGGTCTGATACCCATCGTAATCTCCCTGCCTGCATATGCCTCAAGTGACTTGTACCATCCCGGACTGATCATCAGTTCACCGGAACTGAAATATATGCGCCCCTCATTCTCAATGACCCGGCCAGTGATCAGGTTTATCTGCGGAGTGCCGATAAATGTCGCTGCAAAGAGATTTGAGGGCTTCTCATACACTTCCACAGGCGTTCCGGTCTGCTGGATGGTCCCCTTGTCAAAGAGCACGATCTTTTCTCCGAGTGTCATCGCCTCGACCTGGTCATGTGTCACGTATATTATCGTGGCCTTCAGCTTCTGATGGAGCTTTGCGAGCTCTACTCTCATGCTGCTGCGCAATATCGCGTCAAGGTTTGACAGGGGTTCGTCAAAGAGAAAAAGTGACGGGTCCCTCACAATCGACCTGCCGATTGCGACCCTCTGTCTCTGCCCCCCGGAGAGTTCCCTCGGTTTTCTGTCGAGGAGTTCATGAATGTCCAGCAGCTTCGCGGTCTCCTGTACCTTGTTATCAATCTCCTCTCTGTCCTGTTTCCGCATCTTCAGGGAGAACGCAAGATTTTCGTATACGTTCATATGAGGATAGAGCGCGTAACTCTGAAATACCATGGCAACGTCTCTCTCTTTTGGCGAGAGATTGCTGACTTCTCTGCCGCTTATAAAGATTTCCCCCCGGTCCTGCTGTTCGAGCCCCGCTATCAGCCTGAGAACGGTTGTCTTGCCGCATCCGGAGGGCCCGAGGAGGATGCAGAATTCTCCCTTGCTCACCTCAAGGGAAATATCGTTGATGACCGGCGTATTGCCAAAGGACTTTTTGAGGTTATTGATTTTCAGATGTGCCATGGTTTTATATTTGAGCGTTATTTGTTCCCTGTCTGAACAGATTATGGACCGGTCTTCAGTCTGCGTCTGATCAGGTCGTTTTCCCTTACACCGGGTTGAGCAGGCAGAAACACCATCTCTTCGTTCCTTCCCGCATCAACCGGGTTCCCGTCTGCATTCATTATTTCAGTCACTTTAAATGTCATCCCTTCGAGTCCGGATGAGAGATACTCGATGCTGTCCCCAGTGCGCAGGTTATTTCTCAGCGCAACCGCTGCCCTGCCGTTGCCGAGGGACCGGACCACGCCAACAAGCTCATGGCTCATTGTATATGCCTTTTCATCATCATGACTATATCCATTGTCAGGCTGCGGCCCAAAGAACATCCCGGTAGTAAAGCCCCGGTTGGAAGACATGGTCAGCTCCTTCATCCACTGCTCATCCACTCTGTACGGCCTTTCCTTGAGGGCATTCACAGCCGACCTGTAGGTCTTGACCACACCAGCAACATAGTTGATGCCCTTCATCCTCCCTTCGATCTTGAAGCTGGTAACACCCGCGTCAGCCAGTTTATCGAGGTGCCCTATCATACAGAGGTCCCGCGAACTCATCACATAGGTCCCCCTGTCGTTTTCATAGACCGGGTTGTACTCACCGGGGCGGCTTTCTTCCATGAGCGTGTAGTTCCACCTGCATGTATTTGTGCATTCACCCCGGTTCGCGGAGCGGTTGTTCAGAAAGCTGCTCATATAGCACCTGCCTGAATAAGATATGCAGATCGAGCCGTGCACAAAGCATTCGAGTTCAATGCCGACCTCATCACGGATATGCCTGAGTTCGTCCATGCCCAGTTCTCTCGAAAGGACTATCCGTCTGGCGCCCAGTTTTTCCCAGAACCTTGCTGAACGGAAGCTGGTGATATTTGCCTGTGTACTGATATGAACGGGTATATCCGGGAGGATTTCAGACGCCATCTCAAAGACTCCGGGATCAGATATGATGAGGGCATCCGGTTTCAGGGGTTTAAGAGATGCCATATGATCTTTTATGAGAGGGATGTCCCTGTTGTGCGGAAATATATTTACCGTAATGTAAATCTTTTTGTCCCTGCTGTGTACAAACCGGACCGCCTTTTCAAGTCCTTCTGCGGAGAAATTATCCGCCTTTGCCCTCAGGCTGAAGCCGGACAGACCCATGTACACGGCATCGGCGCCGTAGTGGAGGGCGGTAGTCAGTTTTTCAAAATTGCCGGCCGGTGCCAGCAGCTCAGGTATATTCATAGAAGATATTTTAACTTTTCAGGCCAGGTAATGTAATAGAAAAATAAGGAAGAGTGTAACTATTCAGCTACGGGCAATAAGAGATCAAATATAAAAAACAAAAGATCAAAATTACGGAAGGGTTTTTATCATATAAATAAATCTCCTTAATTTTGATATTTGGTCTTTGATTTTTGCATTTTCATGCCTGGATAATATCCAGAACTGCATGGTTACGGGCAGGGCAGGCTAACCACCGCCTGTAATGCCGGCTTCGGTGATTGCTTCTTTAAATGCCTGCACAACCGAGGGGTCAAACCGGGTGCCGGCATCTGACTCGATCTCTTCCATGGCAGCCCTGAAATCAAGCTGCCTGCCGTATTCATACTCGCTGGTGAGGACATCAAACGTATCTGCTACCGAAACGATACTTGCAGAGAGTGGGACATCTTCTTCTGTCTGTGCATCGGTTTTATCAGCGCCGTCATAACGCTCGTGGTGGTGCAGGATGATATCGGCTGAATTGCTCCAGAGCGAAATGGACTTCACCAGATCATATCCGAATCTTGGATGGTGTGCCAGCTTGTTCTTGTCAAGCAGATCGTTTGTATCCAGTTTCAGCATTCCTATATCATGCAGGAGGCATGCATGATACAGTTTTTTTAATTCCGCATCGCTGAATTTCAGATGCTTGCCGGTAAGATTGGCATAGTTTGCCACCCTCCGGGCGTGTCCCTTTTTATTCTGGACATAGTCTTGCGCGCTGACCAGTATTTCGGTGATATGGATAAAGTCGCTGTGCTGCCTCTCGTTCGCCCTGTTCTGCGCAATGGAGATGCCTGCCTGGTCTGCAAGGCTCTGAAGCAGCGCCTCATCATGTCTTGTGAAGATGCCCTGCAGCCTGTTTCTCAGCTCAATAACACCTATTGTTTCGTTTGCATAAATAAGCGGTGCGCTGATGAGGGAGCCTGTTGTGGACCCGGGGTTCATGACCTTCCTGCTGGCCGTGAAGGCGCCTGCTCCCGTGTTTACCTTGCATTCGAGCTCTCCCTGTTCGTCATAGAGAAGCAGGGAGCCTGACTCGGCTGATGTGAGCTCAATTGCGGACTCCATGATTTTTGTGAGCAGTATGTCGAGGTGGAGGGTCTCCCTGAACTGTTTTGTAATATCAAAGAGGCTGTTTATTTTTGTGTTGAGTTCTTCCGCGGATTCTATTGAAGAATTTGTGGCCTTTGTTGTAAGTACCAGTCCCAGCACTGAAACCGCTACCGCAAGGACGAGCAATACACCGATGCTCAGCGGAACATTAGATATGTCGCCGCCGGACACATAGGGATAAACATATTTGACTGAAAAATATACGAGCAGGGCAAGGGGGATAATTGAGGCGACAAAATACGATATCTTTACGGACCTGCGTATGTTATCAAAAAAATCTCTGCCTTCAAGTCTGTACATCGAATCTCCCCGTTTGCCTTGGTTATGAAGAATTTTTTAAAAAATCTCCCCTGACCCCTCTTTTTCAAAGAGGGGAATATATTTTGGTGCCCCGCCTTGCAGGCGGGTAGCTTCAATAATATTATCGGAATTATCATACTAAAGCCTTAGGGCATGCAGGAATGATTGGAATAATAAACAAATGAGGAAAGCGGGCGAACGTTATGTCATGTATTATGCGTCCGGTTCCTGTATCCAATTGCGGAGTGCGTCAATAATCTTGCCGGCCTGGTCCCTGCTCGAAATATTGAATTTGGATTTCTGGCTGTATTCGTTGTTCCTTTTCTGGTACCTGCGGATCGTATAGCGGTCTTCACCGTACTTCTCGTTTTTTTTGTCCCACTGCCGGTATCTGAATATGATAGTAGCCCATGCTCCCTTGGACAGGATCACCTTGTCAATCTCCTTGACCAGCAGGATATTGTCTTCCGTAAAATTTATTGATATGTCATTGACATCTGATGCCATTTTGATCTCCTTTGTTAATAAGATTTGTGAGTCGGATAACTTCCTGAAGATTATATGTGATAACGGACGTAATGTCCAATTAAAAAATCACCCGGGGCGTTCTCCCCTGCGAAAGAGATCATTTTTCACCCACATCCAGAAGAGGCTTCTCGCACCCTTTGCATATGCCTTCAGGTCATTAAAGTTTCTCAGGGCGCGTATCTTTTTCAGGATAAATGAAGGTCTTGAGTAAAATCTCCTGAATGCTATCTGCCTGAGTTCAGCAATCTCTTCTCTTGTCATGGTAAATGGGACAAAGGCCGCTCCCTGATATGTGTAGTCCGCAAGGTCTCCGGACATGGTCCCGTACTTTTCGATATTGTCATAAAGCTCTGTCCCCGGGAAAGGGGTCAGCGCGTGAAAATTCGCAATGTCAGGGTCCAGTTCACACGCAAATTCAATCGTCCTGAGCCCGTCTTCAAAAGTCTGGCCCGGTATGCCGAACAGAAAAGGCGTATACACTGTCAGCCCCGCATCTTTGGCCGCCCTGACCGCCTTTCGGGTCTGATCGAGGGTGATCCCCTTTCTGACTGCGTTGAGGTCTTTCTGTACGCCGCTCTCAGCGCCGAAGAGTATTGCCCAGCAGCCGGCCTTCCTGAACGCCTGAAGCAGGGGCCTGTCTACCTGGTTGACACAGGCGGACGCAAACCAGGTGAAATCCAGTTTTCTTGCTGAAATCTCCCCTGCTATGCGCATGGCCCTGTCATAGTCGGCAGCAAGTGTATCATCAAGGAACTTTATCTCCCTGTATCCCTGCCTTATGCAGAGCTCTATCTCTTCCATCACATTTTCAACACTCCGGTACCGGATGCCGAGTGACCTCTGCCTGTCAATCTGAAAGCAGTATATGCACCTCCTGCTGCATCCCCGGGAGGTTATCATGACTGCAACCGGCTTTCTCCTGTATGTAGCCGGCGGGGGGATGTAGTCTCCCGCCTTCCCAAGGAGTTCCCTTGCAGGGAAGGGGATAGAGTCAACCTCCGTGATAAGGGGGCGGGGGGGATTTTTTATGATTTCACTGTCTTTTCTGAAAACGATGCCCTCAACACCATCGAGCCCCTGCCCCCTTGAGAGTTTTTTCATTATCTCTACCATAGTTATTTCGCCTTCACCCGTGACAACAGCATCCAGATGCGGCGAATCCTGCAGACATCTTTCCTGCATTGCGATCGGATATGGTCCTCCGGTGATGATGAACGGGCTGGTTTTGCCACTGGCTGTGCGGATGTCCGCGGCTGTATGGAGGGCCTTTTTCCAGCCGAACGCGGTTGAATAGATACCGACGATTTCGGGTGTAAAGAGGGACACTTCCTTCATGATTTCTGCATGAGTCAGGAATGCCCCGTTCAGGAATTTCACCTCATGGCCTGCCTTTTGAATGGATGCTGCAACATACAGTGTCCCGATAGGCTGCCAGTAGTTGATCTGTGAGCCCGCGACCTTTGAAGAAAATATTTCTTCCGGTGCCCAGGCTGGGATGATCAGGGCGCATTTCATATGTCTATAATAGAATAATCGATTGATTTTGTAGAAGCGTGATATCAGGACATGCTTCCGCTATAGCTAAAAAAAAGGGGCATCTGAATAAATGCCCCGAACTACAATAAAGGTATTTTTTGAAATCTATGATTTTTTTGCAGATTATTTAGATTGCCCGCCATAACCACCGGCTGCTGGCTTCTCGCCGTAACCACCGGCTGCTGGCTTCTCGCCATAACCACCGGCTGCTGGCTTCTCGCCGTAACCACCGGCTGCTGTGCCGGGCTCCTCTTTTTGGCATGCAATAAAAAACAGCCCCATTATAAAAGTGATGATGCATGCAACCGCAAAAAAACTTTTCTTCATGCCGTATCCTCCTGAGTTAATGAACAATTAAGGTTTTTTCCTGACATATCAGAAAAACAATAATATGTCTCTATGAACAGCAGGGGAAACCCCTAACGTGAATTATATAGTAATTTTCCTTTTTGTCAAACTCCGCCGTGCATCCGGACATGGATACAAAGCCTGTGACCCTCTGTACGTCAGACACTGAGTTCACCATGATATCAACTGATATCCTGCACTCCCTGTTTGATGACAGCATCTGTTTCAGCTTATTGAGCAGATCGTTTGATCCCAGCTCACGTCCGTCAATGCGCATGGCGCCGACTTTCAGATGATTGTTTCTAAATATCCTGCATTGGCTTGATGAACTTGATATAAACCATTGTCCAGTTGCCCAGGATGATAAAAATAATGGCGACAATACTCCCTATGGAGAGAGTAGAAGCGCCCGTAAGGCCCTGCCC
>JAJRVB010000139.1 GCA_024277515.1 Nitrospirota bacterium
AGGAGGCCTTGTGTATCTCTTCAGCTTTATACGCGCACCCGTCTCATCCATTACATCTATAGCCTTGTCAGGCAGATATCTTTCCGTCACATACCGGTCCGACAGGACCACACATGCGCGGATGGCCTCGGAACTGACCTTAACCTTGTGATGCACCTCATATCGCGTCTTCAGTCCATCCAGTATTTTAATGCTTTCATCCACCGTAGGCGGCTGGAGATATATCGGCTGGAAACGTCTCTCAAAGGCCCCGTCCTTTTCAATGTACTTTCTGTACTCATCCGGGGTTGTGGCCCCGATGCACTGAATTTCTCCCCTGGAGAGGGCGGGTTTCAGCATGTTTGACGCGTCAATGGACCCTTCAGCCGCACCCGCGCCTACAAGGGTGTGAAGCTCATCAATAAAAAGAATTACATTGTCGGACTGGACAATTTCCTTCATCACGAGTTTGAGCCTCTCCTCAAACTGCCCCCTGTACTTGGTGCCGGCAATAAGTGCCCCGAGGTCCAGACTCACGATCCTCTTTTCGAGGAGGTTTTCGGGGATATCCTCGGCAATGATTCTCTGGGCCAGCCCCTCGATAATAGCGGTCTTTCCGACTCCGGATTCTCCTATGATGACCGGGTTGTTCTTGACCCTCCTGCCCAGGATCTGGAGCACTCGCTCTATCTCCTTTTCCCTTCCTATAACAGGATCGAGCTTCCCCTCCCTGGCGAACACTGTGATGTCTCTCCCGAACTCGTCAAGTGCCGGTGTATGTGTTTTTTTATCTTTTGCTGCGGCCTGCGCCTTCCTCATGGAAAGGTTTATCGCAAGCTGTCTTACCCCGAGAAGGTTTGCCCCAAGACTCCTCAGGATCTTTCCTGCAATGCCCGCATCCTCACGGATCAGGCCTATCAGCAGATGTTCACTTCCAATATAACTGTGACCGAGCAGTCTTGCCTCTTCCACAGCCAGTTCAAGGACTTTCTTTGCCCGCGGAGTGAATGGGATATCACCGAAGGTAAGAATATTCGTTCCACTCGGCAGGTTTCTCTCAACTTCCATCCTCAGCTCTTCGGCAGAGAGCCCCATCTTTTTTAGAATTACCATGGGAAGACTTTCTTCTTCTCTTAAGAGGCCAAGCAGCAGGTGTTCCGTTCCCAGGTAGTCATTTTGACGTTTTTCCGCCTCTTCACGCGCATAAATTATTACTTTTCTTCCTCTTTCAGTAAATTTCTCAAACATATATAGCTCCTGAAATTAATATATCTTTTCCACCCTGTATTGTCAAGACATGAGGCTGCACGGCATGTTGTTACTAAGAGTGTGTACTGACTTATCATTCGGTTAAACAGGGGAATATCTTAAGCAAATTACGGAGACACAACGAGAAATGATATTTTTCATTAAGAATTCAGCAGGGAGTTATGTCTTTTTATTATAGACAATGTCCTTGATTTCTTCCATGAATTCTTTAATATCTTTGAACTGCCTGTATACCGAGGCAAATCTTACATAAGCAACTTCATCAATTTCCTTGAGACGATCCATGACCTGTTCGCCGATTACTGAACTGGGGATTTCTTTCTCGCCTGCCGCCTGGAGGCTTTGTTCTATTCCGGCAGCAAGGGCTTCTCTCGATTCTACGCTGACCGGTCTTTTTTCACATGCCCTTTCGAGACCCTGAAGTATCTTGAGCCTGTCAAAAAGTTCCCTGCTGTTGTCCTTCTTGATGACATGCGGAAGAATATTTTCAATTCGCTCATAGCTGGTAAAACGTCCTTCGCATTTCAGGCATTCACGCCTTCGCCGGATAACGTCTCCATCCCTGCTCTGCCTCGAATCGATTACCTTATCTTCTATGTGACTGCAAAAAGGGCAACGCATTTTTCAGGTCCGGAACGAGTAATTCATTACTGCCGCTGATCTATATTTCGATATCCTCATACACCGGAAACTTTCTGCAGAGCGCCTTCACCTTGTCTCTAACATGATTTATGGTGGTAGTGTTTGAGGGATCATCCAGTATTTTTGCGATGAGGTCGGCAATTGTCACCATTTCCGGTTCACGCATCTTTCTGCTGGTTACTATGGGTGTGCCGATTCTTATACCGCTGGTGACGGTAGCAGGCAGGGTATCATAAGGTATAGTGTTTTTATTTAAAGTGATACCTGCGAGATCAAGTGCCTTTTCAGCGGCATCTCCTGTTATGTCCCTGTTCGTGAGATCAATCAGCATAAGGTGTGTATCGGTTCCTCCAGAGACGACATTAAGCCCCCTGCTCATGAGTCCGTCAGCAAGTTCTCTGGCATTTCTGATAATCTGCAATTGATATCTCCTGAATTCAGGGGTCAAGGCCTCCCTGAACGCGACTGCCTTTGCCGCGATAACATGCATGAGCGGCCCGCCCTGCAGTCCCGGAAACACAATCTTGTCTATGGCCCTGGCATATTCGGCCTTGCACATGACCATACCGCCCCTCGGCCCCCTCAGCGTCTTGTGCGTTGTAGTGGTAACAAAGTCAGCATGGGGCATCGGAGACGGGTGGTTTCCCGTCGCGATAAGTCCGGCGATGTGCGCGATATCGGCAAGCAGGTATGCATCGACCTCCCTGGCAATATCCGAAAATACCTCAAAATCAAGCACCCGTGAATAGGCACTGGCACCCGCTATGATGAGCTTCGGCCTCTGTTTTTTCGCAAGTTCCCGTACCTTGTCATAATCAATAAGACCTGTCTCTTTTTCTACACCGTATGAAAACCCGGTATATATAAGCCCCGAAAAATTGAACTTTACACCGTGCGAGAGGTGGCCCCCGTGACTCAGGCTCATACCAAGTACAGTGTCGCCCGGTTTTAACATCGAAAAATACACGGCCATATTTGCCTGCGTACCCGAGTGAGGCTGAACATTTACATGTTCGGCCCTGAACAGCTCCTTAGCCCTCTCTATGGCCAGAGATTCCACAACATCGGCATACTCACACCCTCCATAGTACCGTTTATCAGGGTAGCCCTCCGCATACTTGTTGGTAAATACCGATCCCTGGGCTTCAAGTACAGCGGGACTTGCATAGTTCTCTGATGCGATCAGGACAATCTTTTCCTGCTCACGCCTGATCTCTTCAACTATAGCGTTATAAATTTCAGGGTCGCCCTTTTTCAGCTCTTTCATACTCATAATGTTATTTATTCAGCCTGGATTCTATCGCCTTTATCTTGTCCAGTCTCCTCTGATGCCTCCCTCCCTCAAATTCGGTCTTAAACCAGGTTGTTACAATTTCTCTTGCCGTGGCCTGCTCTATCATCCTTCCAGGCAGGACCAGCACATTGGCGTCATTGTGCAGCCGGCTCATTTTGGCGGAATAATCCTCACTGCAGAGCGCGGCCCTTACACCGGGAAACTTGTTCGCTACAATAGACATGCCAATACCTGTGCCGCACACAAGGATACCCCTGTCCACATTGCCCAGGGACACCGCCTCTGCCACCTTCTCCCCATAGTCCGGGTAGTCACACGACTCCTCACAATCCGTGCCCGCATCCTCCCACTCTATTTCGAGCTCGTCAAGAATGTGCGTTATATGTTTTTTCAGCGTTAAGCCGGCATGGTCGGAACCTATTGCGACCTTCATAAGACCTCCTGATGAATTTTTGAATTATGGAATAAAGCCATCGAATTCGCCATTGACTTACATACTGCCGTTCCGTGCAGAGCAAAGCCGTTCAGGGAGCAGTCTCCGAGAGGATATCCTCTGTCCGTCGGAGTAAATTATATTATCAGCCTCACGGATGTAAGTCAAGGATAGTACTGGCCAACGTAACCATTCAGTTAAGGGCAAAATCTGGACATAAAAATGTAAAAATCAAAAACCAAAGATCAAAATCAAGGAAAATATTTTATATTATAATAACTTCCATAATTTTGATCTTTTATGTTTAATATTTGATCTTGAGTTGCCTTGCTGTTATTACCTCAGACTGAATGGTTACGCCAAAGTCTGTTATAATGCCACTATGCCTATCATCGGACTTACAGGGAATTTTGGTATGGGCAAATCAACCGTACTTCAGCTGTTTCATGAAGCGGGCGCGATGACCTTCAGCGCGGACAGCTTTGTTCACTGCATACTTGAGAATCCTTCTGTTATTAATAAAATTTCAGCAATTCTCGGCCCTGAAGTCCTTGCGGAAAAATCGGACACACCCGCATTGCATAAAAAAATTGTCGCGGACATCATCTTCAGTGACCCGGAGAAACGCAGGGCCGTTGAAGACATCATCCATCCGGAAGTCTTAAATAAATTCAAGACAGCGGCATCCGGTATACTGAAAAAAAAACCGTCTGCAACCGTCATCTTTGAAGTACCGTTACTTTTCGAGGCAGGGTACTCACCTGATTTTGACAAAACAGTCGTCGTATACTGCAGCCGTGACCGGGCGATTGAAAGGCTCGCGCGGAAAGGTTTTTCAAAAGAAGAGGCAATAAAAAGGATGAGGGCACAGATGCCTATCACGGAAAAGAAGAAACGCGCTGATTATATCATCAATAACAATAAGGGCCTGGAAGAAACAAGGGAACAGGTAAACAGGATATATCTCGACCTTCAATGACCGGATAAATACTCAGGCTCTGTTCCGTTAAAACTGGAACGGGCCGTTTGTCAGCAATTCATCCTTCATCTGCATTTCGATGTCCGCCATCTCACTCTCTGAAATATTCAGTGTATCAAGACATGCAGCCTCATAAGTATACTCAGGGTCTTTCTCTGTCACGCTCAGGATATTTTTTGTGGTAAATAAATCCGCTATGTGTACGACTGCCACATGCCCGTCATTCGTCTCTGCCAGAGACGGAGTGTGATGATAAAAAATCGTATCTATGACGGAATCGGGAAGGACCCATTTTTCAGCAAGCCACCGCCCTATATCAGAATGAGTAAAGCCAAAAACTTCCTCCTCTGCCTCGAGCAGTGTTTTTTCACCGCTGAGTGCATGAAGCACATTCGAATATGTGTCCGGGAAGTATCTGCTCAACACCAAAAAACCTATATCATGCAGCATGCCGTTCATGAGCATTTCTTCTGCAATGCTCAATTTGATCTTTTGAGAGAACAGCTTTGCGATAAATCCAACCGCAACGGAGTGATTGAAGACCCTCATATAATCCAGTACCCTTGCGTGTCTCTCACCGTTCAGCACAGTCATTAAGGATATACCGAGGGCTATATTTTTTACATTATTAAAACCTATCCGGACAATCGCGCTGCTGAGTGTCGTGGTGGAAGTCTGAAATCCAAAAAAGGCGGAATTAGCCACACTCAGCAGTTTGGCTGAGATGGCAGGGTCTTTCTCTATGACTTTTTCGAGTGTTGCAGC
>JAJRVB010000140.1 GCA_024277515.1 Nitrospirota bacterium
CCCGGGACTGTTCGTCGGATAAGGGGGGTTCTTTATAATAGAGAAACCTGCTGCAATAAAAGCAATTATATATCTCTTCATTCTTTTTTATGTCATTGAACAGCTGCGGGGGGATATTTGTATGGCAGCCGAGACAGATCTCGTCCTTTGTCTCTACCACTGCCCAGTCACCCAGTCTCGTCAGCAGATTCATATACTGCCTGTAATGTTCATCATCAATGCGTGAAACAAACTCATTTCTCCTCGCTTTTTCCGCATCGAGCCCTGCCTTGAGTTTCTTCTGTTCCTCCCCTATTATCTTCTCCTGCCGTCTGAAATCTTCTTCTGCCGCCCTTACCCTCGATTCCTCTTCCTTCAAGTATGTTTCATAGCCCTCGATTTCTTCCATAATTGCGAGTATCTCATCTTCAAGCTTTGAAATGCTTTTCTCAAACCCCTGTATTTCCTTCAGATGGGCCTCATATTCCTTGTTCGTCTTGATATCACCGCTTCTGGCCTTCAGCTTGTCTATCTTGTCCTGAATTTCATCAAGCTGCATGTCTTTGACTTTTTTCTTTTTATTCAGTTCATCATGTTTTGTCTCAGCCTTTTTGTATTTTTCCCGCGCTGTCTTGAGGGGGGACTTAAACTGCTCCAGTTTTTGGGGAAGTAGATCGATTTTCTCTGAAACAGAGATGATAGAGGTATCAATCTCCTGAAGTTCAATTAAGAATTTCAGTTGTTCATTCAATTTTGCCTCCGGGAAACGCAATGATTATCGCCAAGTTTCATAGTATGGATTTTGATTAGCAACAGTTCCTGTCCGATCATATATACAAAATCTGGTGGGCCCACCAGGACTCGAACCTGGGACCAACCGGTTATGAGCCGGTGGCTCTAGCCAACTGAGCTATGGGCCCTGCATGGCTAAATATAACAAGACATTCTATGATAAAACAGGCAGAAAAGTAAACTCTCCGGAATTTTTTCAAATATCCTTGTGGACCACAACATGTTGGTAAAAATCACACTTCTTGCAGTTACCTATCTTCTGGGCAATCGCCCCGCTCACTTTTTTACCGCAAAAGGTCCCGGCAATTGCCAAGCATATTCTCCCGTAATAGGGATACGCGGGGCATCTCATCTGTATGGCCCCCTCTGCGTTTTCCACGCCGCACTTCGTATATTCCCAGCACTTGATCTTTTTGCCGTTTTCCTTACTCTGATACGGGAAAAACATCTTGAAGGAAGTGCCTTTACCCACTTCGCTGTCCGCAAACAGCAGCCCGTTATGCTCATCAATGATTTTTTTACATATTGAAAGACCGAGACCGGTGCCTGCCCCTATCTCTTTTGTAGTATAAAATGGTTCAAATATCATATTCAGCGCCTCAACAGGCAGCCCCGGGCCGGTGTCGTCAACCTCGAGGATGATATAACTGACATTATGGAATTCCTCCATATATGTCCTGAGCGTAAGTGTTCCTCCATCCGTCATGACATCCAGCGCATTCGAGATGAGATTGTTCACCGCCTGCCTTACCTGGTCCCTGTCAATCAATATCTCCGGAAGTGTTTCCTCCAGTTCGTAAATTATCCTTACTGACTGTTCATTACATATCTCGGCAAAGGTCTGAACAGACTCCCGGATCACGTCATTGATCCCCTGATATTCCATATCATATTTTGTCTCCCGTGAAAACGAGAGAACATCCCTCAGAATGCGCTCAAGCCTGTCCACCTCCGAGACCACAATGTCAGCATACTCTTTTTCCCTGGTTCCCGGTAACAACCTGTTATTAAGACGCCTTGCAAAGCCTCCTATCGATGTCAATGGATTCCTGATCTCATGCGCAACATCAGCGGTCAGGCGTCCCAATGCGGACAACTTTTCCGCCTGGATCAGTTTTCCCTGGATCTCACGCAGTTCCTCAATGTACTTTTCGAGATTTTTATTGAGTATTTCAATTTTCTTCTTGTCCTTTTTTAACTTCTGTGAAAGCATGCCGAGAGGAACCGCGAGCAAAAACATAAAGACCACCCTGAGCAGATAATCAGTCCAGTGTATCTCCGAAAACCCGTAGCTGCTTACAAAATAAAGCACACCGACAAGTCCCGCGATTACGGTCCCGGGGAGGAGGCCGTAATAAAATGAGTACAGCGCGGTAATCAGATAGTAACCATCAAAAAAATAGCTGTCGAACCCCCCTGTCACATTCACCAGCAGAGATGCATACAGCATGTCAAAGACAAGGGCAAAACCATATATGATTTTTTTCTTTTGCGGGGAGATGAGCATCCATACATAGACAAAAATACTATAAACTACAAAGAACGCAAAGGCAGCGCTGACCAGCCTGAATGTTGTTGGAGAAATGTCGGAGAATACAAGCCAGCCAAGACCGCCGCAAAAGAAGATGACCCTCAAAAAAACAAACGCAATGTCTGCAATTTCCGTATTGGACCTGACCGTACCGGACTGTTTTTTTATCCGCTCTACAAATTTCATGCGTGAAATGTTTACATAACAGTTATTGCCGCAAACATCTGTTCACAACAACCTGAATTTACATTATTCAAGGGACATTAAGGACATTCTTTCTGCGGCACGCCGCTTTTTATGCATGACCGGCTTTATGAGAAAAGACCCTTTATACTCTCTTGGTTATTATCATTATTTTTCGGTTCCTCTCTGATCATACTTTAACTTAGCATACTTGTAAATAAAGTGTATAATCCGCTGGTAACTATTCAGTTACGGGTAATAATAGCAGGCAACAAAAGATCAAATATTAAAAATAAAAAATCAAAATTATGGAAGGGTTTTTATCATATAAATAATTCTCCTTAATTTTGATCTTTGCTATTTGATTTCTACATTTCCATGCCCGGATGATACCCTTAACTGAATAGTTACATCCGCTGCGCTTCCGTTGAACACCGAGTCTGCCTGACAGAGCAAACCATACACGTTTATGGTTGAAGTTTTGTATGAGTATCATTCATAATACTGCCATGAATCCCACATTCAAAAAGGTCCACTCCGAGATCCGGAGAGGCATGCGTCTCTCAAAATGCATAAAATGCGGCTGTATGAAAGGGACCCTCGAAAACCTGAAGGCATCACTCCCGCTGTTGAAGATAAAGGACGCGTCTGAACTCCTTCAGAATGTTAATGAGTGGTATGATCAGCTTCAGCCGCTCGAATACCCCTGCTTCGGGTGCAAATTCTGCATCCCTCCCGAGGCGATGACTTTACTTACCGCAAAGTATCCGGTACTCGCTTCCGCTACTTTATCCAGTTGTGAAATGCAGGTGGACGAGAGTTCATGGCCGCCGGTCGAGGGGGAATACACCGTGCTGGACAGGTCGGCGCCTGTAGCAGTTTCAACTCTCGCGAGCGCGAAACTGGAGGAAAAGCTTGCAAAGCTCAAACCTGAAGGACTCTGCATCGTAGGCAAGACCGAAACGGAAAATATCGGCATCGATAAAATTGTGAAAAATGTCATATCCAATCCTTCAATCATCTCGCTCATCCTGGCCGGCAAAGACACTGCAGGACACCAGAGCGGTAAAACCCTGCTCGCCCTCTGGGAGAGCGGTGTTGACGGGAACATGCGTATCATCGGCTCAAAGGGAAGGCGCCCCATACTGAAAAATGTATCAAAAGCGGACGTAAACAAGTTCAGAAAACAGGTCACGATTGAAGATATGATCGGGAGCGAGAACACGAGGGAACTCTCGAAAAAAATCAGACAATTATCTCGGGAAGCCGCCCCCGTATCAACCTCAGCAGCCTGTGGATGCCATAGCAGCTGCTGTGATACGGCCCCCGTTGCCATGCCGGCTGCAGCGCTTCCGGTGTCCGCACGGACAACACCCATGGTAAAGGCAAAGAAATTCAGCAAGTCATCCATCAAGCTGGACAAGGGAGGTTACTTTGTCATCCTTCCCCGAAAAAAGAGTGGAGACATCCTTGTCGAGCATTACTCGTATGACAATAAATTATTAAGAAAAATAGAAGGCAGGAACAGCCGGGACATATATTTGACTATTATTAAAAATAAATGGCTGACCGATTTAGGCCACGCTGCGTATCTTGGCAAGGAACTCGCAAGGGCGGAACTCTCCATAAAAAAGGGCTACAAGTTTGTACAGGACGGGGCGTAAAAAATAAAAAATTTAATATTCAAAATTCAAGATTCAAGATAGGGGTTATGAATTGAATTTTGAATATTAAATTTTAAATCTCTTTAAATCATCATATCATGGGAAAAGTAACAGCTGTCGCCAATCAGAAGGGCGGCGTCGGGAAAACCACAACAGCCGTAAATGTATCAGCTTCGCTCGCTGCCGAGGGAAAGGATGTCCTGCTTATCGATACCGATCCCCAGGGAAATACGACGAGCGGGGTAGGCATCGACAAGGACCAGCTGAACGGGAGCCTGTATGATCTGTATACTGAATCAAAGACCATAGAGGAAATTATTCAGACTACCCCCATAGACCGCCTTAATATAATTTCTTCCAATATAGAGCTTATCGGTGCGGAACTTGAACTGTCCGGGAGAGAGGGCAGGGAAACAATACTGAAAAATGCCGTCGTGCAGGTAAAACACCGGTACGACTTCATCTTTATTGACTGTCCGCCGTCTCTAAGTCTTTTAACATTGAATGCGCTTGTCGCTGCGGACACCCTGCTGGTCCCCATGCAATGCGAATATTATGCCCTTGAGGGTATTAGTATGCTCCTGAGGACGTTTAACCTGATAAAGGACTCATTCAACCCCGGGCTCGAAATCGAAGGCATTTTACTCACCATGTTTGACGGAAGGAACACGCTCGCCCATCAGGTATCAGACGAATTGAAAAGGCACTTTGGAGACAAGGTATACAAGACACTGATCCCGAGGAATATAACGCTCGCTGAAGCGCCAAGCCACGGAAAACCTGTATTACAATATGACATCCAGTCAAAAGGCGCGCAGAGCTATATAGAACTGGCAAAGGAGATTATCCGGAATGAAACCCGCACTTGGTAAAGGTCTCTCCGCCCTGATACCCCGCAAGGCAAAATCAGCTGAGCAGGGCCGGGACACAGAAGGAAACAGGTCGATCCTTGAACTGGACATCCGGACCATTACACCCAATGAATATCAGCCGAGACGCATATTCAACGACAATGCGCTGAACGAACTTGTCGATTCAATAAAAGAAAAAGGGGTCATTCAGCCTGTAATCGTCAGAAAGTCTTCTGACTCATCATACGAGCTGATTGCCGGTGAGAGAAGGTGGAGAGCCTCAAAACTGGCCGGACTTACCCGCATTCCTGCAATCGTAAAAGATGCGGCGCCTGTAGAGGCTCTTGAAATCGCGCTGATAGAAAATATTCAGAGGGAAGACCTTAATCCCCTCGAAACGGCCGAGGCATTTCATCGTCTGATAACCGATTTTGATCTCACACACGATGATCTGTCAAAGAAAGTCGGCAAGGACAGGGCCACCGTCACAAACTACCTGAGGATATTAAAGCTCCCTTCCGAAATAAAGAAACTGCTTGCCGCGGGATCACTCAGTATGGGTCACGCCAAGGCGCTGCTCCAGATCGAGAAGCGTAGGTTACAGATAGATATCGCCCAAAAGAGTGCAAAGGGCGGCTTAAGCGTTCGGGAAGTCGAGAAGTTAAGCAAAAAGCTTTCAGCAGCCGGCGGTTCCCGTTCAAAGCGGCAGCCTGCCAGAGACCCGCAGGTTGCCTCACTCGAAGAGAAGCTGATCCAGAGCCTCGGGACAAAAGTCCGCCTGCACCCTAAATCCGCTAAAAGCGGCCGAATAGAGATTGAGTACTACTCCCTTGAGGAACTGGACAGGCTGCTGGACATCCTGATCATCTGAA
>JAJRVB010000002.1 GCA_024277515.1 Nitrospirota bacterium
GACTGGGGGCCTGTCATCGGGGGTTATCTCGGGGCAATAATGCTCGGCGCCGCATTTTCATCAATCGGGTTATTTGCATCTTCACTCACACGAAACCAGATTATCGCCTTTATCATCGCCATGTCAATATGTTTTATCCTGACCATGATCGACAAGATGCTCTTTTTCCTGCCTGAAACCGTGTTGAGCATATTTCAGTTCCTCGGGGCGGATTATCATTTCCAGAACATTTCCAAAGGCATTATCGACTCAAGGGACATCCTCTATTTTTTCAGTATCTGTTTTATCATGCTTTACAGCACGAACCTTGTGATCCAGGAGAAGAAATAGGTAGCAGCAATGAAACGGAAACAGCACCAGAAAGGTATATATACAAAGTTTATCGCATATCTCGTTGTTGTGGTCCTGCTCAACATTGCGGGCATCACCCTGTTCTTCAGACTCGACCTGACCGCCGGGAAGATCTATTCTCTTTCAGAAGCGAGTAAAAAGGTCGTTTCAACCCTGTCCGAACCCCTTACCGCCAAGGTGTTTTTCAGCAGCAACCTTCCCGCACCCTACAATAATATCGAGCGGTACCTTCATGATCTTTTCGAGGAATATGCAGTTGCAGGCAACAGATATTTCAATTACCAGTTCTATAATGTGTCAGGTGAAGAAACAGAGACATCCACGATAAACCGGAAGCTTGCGGAAAGCTACGGGATTCAGTCTGTTCAGATACAGAATATCGAACAGGACGAGCTGAAATTCCAGAAGGCATATATGGGAATTGCCCTCATACATGGAGATGTAATTGAGACAATCCCCACGATTACATCGACAGACGGTCTTGAGTATCAGATTACATCATCGATCAGAAAAATGAACAACAAGATCAGCGCCCTGCTCAGGCTGAAAGACAGCGTTTCAGTCAAGCTGATTCTTTCGTCATCCCTGAGTATCGTCGGCCCCTACATGAATATACCGGGGCTCCCTGAAATGCCTTCTAAAGTAGAAGAGATTGTCCGCAGACTGAATGACAAAAATTTCGGCAAGCTCTCTTTTGTTCATATTGACCCGACAGCAGACAGGGAGTACGAACAGGTCGCTCAGAAATACAGTGTCCTGCAGCTCAACTGGGAAGAGTTCCAGGACCGTAGAGGCAGGGAAATCCCGGCGGATAAAGGTTATGCAGGCGTTATTATTGAATACGGAGAAGATTTTGAGACGGTCGACCTGATAAAAGTAATACGGCTTCCGATATTCGGCACCCAGTACCAGCTGGTTGATGCAGGGGAACTCGAAAAAACTATCGATGAAACATTGGAGGATGTCATAAACATCAACGAGGAAATCGGGTACCTTGCAGACCACGGTACGCTTTCCATTGATGGCACTCCCCCTGTGTTCGGCCAGGCACAGCAGCAGGATTCAATAGCCAGCCTGAACAGACTCCTTTCGGATGAATACTCGATCAGGCAGATCAGACTGAAGGAGGAGGGGATCCCTGATGGGCTCTCCACCATGATCATTGCAGGCCCGAAGGATAATTTTACGGATTACGAGCTGTACCGGATAGACCAGTTCCTCATGAAGGGGAAAAATCTCGCCGTCTTTATGGATGCATTCAACGAAGTAAGTCCGCAGGGCCGGCAGGGAATGATGAACCAGTTTCAGCAAAGGACCTTCTGGATGCCGCTGAACACAGGCATGGAAAAGCTGCTCAGCCATTACGGGATGAGCGTCAGGAAATCAATCGTGCTGGATAAAAACAGTTACAAACAAAAAATGCCGCGGCAGTACGGCGGCGGCGAACGGCCTATCTATTTTGCCCCGATTGTCAAGAACGAACTTATTAACAAGGATGCCGTTTACCTGCAAAACATCAAGGGACTCGTCATGCTGAAGGCATCACCTGTCAGCATCAACGAAGAGTCGATAAAAAATAACGGCCTTAAGGCAACACGTCTTTTTTCCTCATCGGACAGGTCATGGGAGATGAAGGGGAGGATTAATCTTAATCCCATGTTTATAAATCCCCCGGCCGATGACAAAGAGTTCAGCAGCCTGCCGCTGGCTTACATGCTCGAAGGCCCCCTGCCGAGCTATTTTGCGGGTAAACCCGTTCCTGAAAAGCCGGATACGGACAAGCAGGATAGTGAAAGTGAAGCAGCGGAACAGAAAGAAACCCCTGCTTCAGGCATTGACATGTCGGCCGTCAAAAGCGAAGGCGTCACTATTGAAAAGGGGAAACCGGCAAAAATATTTCTGATCGGGACGTCCGAGATTTTAAAAGACAACGTGATTGACGAAAGGGGAGAGACACCGAATGCACAGTTTGTCATGAACGTAATTGATTATCTGAACAACAGGGAGGATATTGCCGTGATGAGAAGCAAGACCCAGCGCTTTAATCCCCTGAAAGAAATATCTCCGGCGGCAAGGACCACCATAAAGACAGCCAACATCGCCGGACTGCCTCTGCTTGTCATTATCGCAGGAATCATTGTATGGGGCAGGCGCGCTGCAAGGAAGCGCATGATTCAGAAAATATTCAGCAGGTAGAGAGTCAACTGTCTGCCCTGAAATATCAAAAAGGAGCATCCGTATGAAGGGAAAAAAAGAATTCGCCATCCTGTTCTTCATTATCTCTGTACTCGCTTATTATATTTTTGCGTAGAAAGGCGACCGGACAAACTATGAGCTGCCCGCGGTCATGGAAATCCCGCATGCCGACATTTCAAGGATTGATATAGCCAAAAAAGGCAGACACATTGAAATACTCAGAGAAAATGATACATGGCTTGCAGGAGATAAAAAATACCCGGCAGACAGCAGGATGATAGACAGCATGATAAACGGCATAGCGGACCTGAGGCTTACCGCCCTTGCATCCGAGTCAAAAAACTATGCCCTGTATGAACTTGATGAAGACCGCAGGATTGAAGTGCGGGCATTTAATGGAGACCGTCTCCTCCGTACGCTGATGATCGGCAAGCCTGCTTCATCCTATCGTCACACATTCGTAATGCTGGACAGCGACCACCGCGTGTTTCATGCTGAAGGGGGCATAAGAAACACTTTTGACAGGAAGGTATCGGACCTGCGTGATAAAGCGGTCATGGAAATAAGCGGTGATATTACAGAGATCGTCATGCAGAAGGACGGCACAGAACTTGTCATTGTGCAGGCAGCAGCTCCTGTTTCTGTTGATGTGACAGAAGAAGATGTGCAGGAGACCGCCCAGGAAAAGGCAGTGCCAAAGTGGGCAACAGCGGACGGCAGGGAGGTCAAAGAGAATGAAGTTGACGCGATTGTGCGCACCATGTCAAACTTCCTCTGTGATGAGTTTATTGAAGACAGGACAAAAGATGACTTTACATCCCCGATATTCACGATCACTCTGAAAGGCATGAAGTCTTACACTATGTCACTCTTTGAGAAGAAGGATGATAAGTATCCAGCGGTCTCTTCAGAGAACAGCTATCCCTTTCTGATTTCCGAATGGAAGGCAAAGAATATAATGAAGGACTTTGAAAGCCTGATTGAGGGCGGAGAATAGAGGCTGTCAGCTCCCCTTTGCAACCGCTCCGGCGGCTCTGTTCTGCATTGTTTAATGAATGCTACTCAGGAGAGGGGCAGTCAAGCCCCTCATGCTGAATATCTCCCTCAAGGATGTACCCTTTGGAATCGTAAAAAACCTCCCCGTCCGGCCCGAATATGGAAATTGAGTAGTACGCCCTTCCTGACGACCCTCCCTGTTCCCTGGCATGGACCCTGAATGTATATCCTTCAATATTGTTCCACGTTCCGCTGCCTCCGAACTTGGCAAAGCCGGTCCCGCCATACCGGGCACTCCCCTGCCTGTTCAAAACAGGGGTCATGACCCAGTCCATTTTGCTGATAAAAAAGCTGTCGCCCTTTGGCGTGCGGTGAAGCCATTCCCCTTCAACCCTTCCACCCTGCAGGGCGCTTACGACACCGCTGAACCTGTCACCATTGCTGAGCTGTCCTTCCGCAATCATACTGCATGAGTCATCATCTTCTATTTTTGATTGTGCGTCAGGATGAGACGGGTAAAGAAGGACTGCTGCAAGGAAAAAAGCTGAGAGGATCAACAACCTTTTCATACGCCCGGATCCTTTTTCAGCAGGTTGACAGTGTCAGATAAAATCATTTCATAAATTTAATAACATAATACCGTCCGCATGTCAATTTTCCCCCTGCATTATCCGGTGTTTCCCCTGCATTATCAAAGGCATCAAGTTTTCCCGGAATAGTCCGATATATAAGTACGGTAATCACAGGGAACAGAACATCATTATATACATAATTTTTTAAAAGAGGACAGATATGGCAAAAATTGATGCATTTTTCAAGTATATGATTGAGCATGATGCGAGTGACCTGCATTTAAGTTCAGGGGCAAAGGCCAAGATCAGAAAACATGGTGAGCTTGAGGAGATGGAGTACCCGGAACTGACGAATGAGGCGGTGCAGAGTCTTCTTTTTGAAATCACGACGGAAGAGCAGCAAAAGGCGTTTGCCGGGAAAAAGGACCTCGATTTTGCGTATGAAATACCGGGCCTCGCACGTTTCAGGGCAAACTATTTTGAACAGAAAAGAGGGACAGGCGCCGTGTTCAGGGTCATCCCGGCAGAGATAATGACAGTGGAAGACCTGAACCTGCCTCCACAGATCCTAAAGCTGACCCAGTTAAGCAGGGGGCTGGTGCTGGTGACCGGTCCGACCGGAAGCGGTAAATCCACAACCCTCGCCGCGATCATCGACTACATTAACACCAACAGAAAAGAACATATACTGACAATCGAGGACCCTGTTGAATTCGTACATCAGAACAAGGGCTGCCTTATCAACCATCGGGAGATAGGCAATCACACCGAGTCGTTCGCCGCGGCACTGAGGGCGGCGCTGCGGGAGGACCCTGATGTTATTCTCGTGGGGGAAATGCGTGACCTTGAGACCATCGAGCTGGCAATAACCGCGGCAGAGACAGGACACCTTGTCTTTGGCACACTGCATACCAATTCCGCTGCAAAAACCATTGACAGGATCATTGACGCCTTTCCGGCCGGCCAGCAGGCCCAGATACGGACCATGCTCTCTGAGTCGCTCAAAGGTGTAGTCTGCCAGCAGTTATTAAAGCGGATCGACCAGCCCGGCAGGGTGGCGGCCCTTGAGATAATGTTCTGCAAGACAGCCGTGGCAAACCTGATCAGGGAGGCCAAGACATTCCAGATCCCGTCCATGATACAGACGGGCAAAGGCGAAGGAATGCAGCTTCTGGACCATGCGATCATGGACTTTCTGACAAAAAAGCAGATCAGTCCTGAAGAGGCCTACCTGAAGGCAAACGACAAGAGCGTCTTTGAAAAGTTTATTAAAAAATCATAATCGTCCGGTTGCCGGGTGCGGCCCTGCCTTCACATAAGCTCTATTGAATCCGCGCCCGCAATTCTCTGAGCAGAGACAGACTCTCATCAATTTCTTCAACCTCGTTAATTTCGAGGATCACACTGACATCCGGCTTTACCCTGACAAGCTCTTCCAACGCCCTGATTTCCCTGCAGCCCGGGCTTAAAGGCCAGTGGTCCGTAATGCCGCCGTGCAGGCCGTTGTTTCTGTGGATATGGACAAACCGGACCTTTTTCAGACTCTGCTCATCCAGGGCATGCACAAACTCGACCGAATTCAGGCCGGCTGACTCTACATGGCCTATATCAAGGGTTATCGAGTCTGCAAAGGTGTCCCAGAACCACCGGATGTCCGGGGTGTCCGCGGCGTTTTCGATAGAAACCCGTGCAATGGATGAAAGCCTCTCCAGGGCTTTCCTGTATTTCGCTATCCACTCGTTTCCAAGGCGCGTCCCGTCAGGGTTCCTCTCATCGTGAAGGATCAGCGCGCGATCCGTCTGTTGGGCCATTTCCCTGAGCTCATTAAATATCTCTTCCTGCAAAAGAGAATATCCTACAGGATGAATCACATATCTCAACCCGGCATCCCTGAATGCGGAGGAACACTCTCTCATGAAGTCCAGGCTGCCCTTCATGCCATGGTAAACAGATATCTGAAGGATCTCCGCATTCCAGAAATCCACTTCTTCCGGGTAGAGTACCCTCGTGCCTATGATCATAATGTATTTTAAACCAGGAGGAGTCTGAATTGTAAAACAACCGGATTATTCGAACTCTGATTTCAGATCGATAAACTCTTTTTTCAGATCTTCAAAATCGCTGCGGAGAGATGCAAGCTCACTCTCCAGCAGAGAAATTCTCTCATTTTCAGCCCGTACCTGTATGACCGCGGCTTCTTCAGGCACAGCCCTGTCAGTTTCACTGATCGCAGGCTCGCCTGAAAGCAGGTGCATAAAACGGTGCTCTTTTCTCCCGGCCTGACGCGGCAGCATGACGGCCATGGGTATGTCTCTATTTATCAGGCTGTCCAGGATCTCTTCAACTTCATGCAGGTCCCTGAATTTATACATACGGCCGGCTCGGTTACGTATTTCGCCTGTTGTCTGGGGCCCGCGCAGCATAAGCTCGCAGAGTACGGCAACCGCATCATCAGACAGGCTGAATGTTTCCGGAAATGAATGCTGGTACTTGGGCACACGGCTGTCGGCCTTTAATATCTTCTCGGCAAGCCCCTTTTCCCTCAGACTGTCCAGCGCCCTTACAACCGTGGTTTCCTCATATGAAACTACTGGACTGCGGTTGGATTTCTGGTTGCAGGCGTTTGTAAGTGAGTTTAATGTCATCGGATAATAGTCCGGGGTGGTGATCCCCTTCTCAACCAGACATCCGAGCACACGCGCTTCCGCTTCATTAAGTTTTTTATCCATGTATCCCGATCCTTAAAAACATATTTGCGCCTCCTCAGGTGTCCCTACAATTATCTACCGAGAAAAATAAAAATTCAAGCATGGTTCAGTATAGCCCGCGTAACCATTCAGTTAAGGGTATCATCCGGGCATGAAAATGTAAAAATCAAATACCAAAGATCAAAATTAAGGAAATTTATTTATATGATAAAACCCCTTCCATAATTTTGATTTTTTATTTTTAATATTTTATCTTTGCTTGCCTGCTATTATTACCCCTAACTGAATAGTTACTATGCCGCGCGATTTTCTTTGCTTTGACACATTAACTCATGTATATTAACATTATATATCCCATGTCCCGCATGCATGGAAACGCAGGATCAAAATGAATAATATCATGAACAGAAAGATGAGATTGAAAGAGAAAACCGGAATGTTCAGTGTAATGATAAAGGCTTTTTTTATTTTGTGTATTACAGCCCTGCTGTTTTACGGCACAGCCGCAGCTGAAAAAGGGCATGGCATGAAAAAACATTACAAGGAGAGCCTCATGCAGGTAACGGAAGACTCCCTTTTCAGCATTGAAGTAATGATCCCGGACAAGAAACTCCGCATCGGCACAAACAGGGCGGAACTTATCATCTATGACAAAACAGGCAATGACGTTGAAGACGCGGAGATCACTCTTGTCCCATGGATACCGGGCAGGGAACAGGCGGAATACAATGAACCGGTCATCATCGAAAAAGGGGGGGGCTTTTATAATGCAGACAACATTGTGCTTGACTCGGCAGGAGAGTGGGCCTTAAGGATCACCATAAAAAAAGAGGGCATGGAGGACACCGCGATTATCCCTCTCCCGGAAATAAAGGAGACGGCATCAGCGGACATGCCTGCATCGACTGTTCAGCCGAAAAATTACAGGACGATATTTACGCCACTTCCGGCGCTCCCCCCCATTCCTGCAGACAACTCCATGACAATGGAGAAGATCATGCTCGGCAAGATGCTCTTTCAGGACCGGAGACTATCAGGGACAGGTGCGGCAAGCTGTGTGTTCTGTCATGATCCTGCCTATTACGGTGCAGAGCCTGTGAAAACATCCATTGGCATCAGCGGAGAGATGCTCATGCGTAACGCCCCGACTGTCCTGAATGCGGCATTTCTTAAGGCATTGTTCTGGGCCGGTGAATCGCCGACACTGGAACATCAGGCCCTGAGAGCTATTTCTTCAGAGACAGCCATGCAGAGCCTGCCGGATGAAGCAGCGGAACGGCTGAACAGGATTCCTGAGTACAGGGACCTTTCGATTAAGGTCTTTGGCGGGCCGCTCACCGGGGAAAATATCGGGAAGGCGCTGGCAGCATTTATGCGCACCCTGATCACGCCCGATTATCCGCTTGCCGGATGGCTTCAGGGTGATGAAGACGCACTTTCAGAAAAACAGAAGACCGGCATGGCCCTGTTTGTTGATAAAGGCTGTATCGGGTGTCATTACGGCCCTGTATTGTCCGGACCAACCAGCAACCCGAATAAGGCTGACAATACCGCGGAACATCAGGAGGGAGAAAAAGCGGGGCTTCATCTCCACAAGGTCATGCTGCCGGGGGCGGAAGATGACACCGGACTGGCAACGATGACCGGTAAAGATGAAGATGCATACCTCTTCAAGGTTCCATTGCTCCTTAATGTCGCTGAAACACCTCCATACTCGCATGCGGGCATAATTTACACCCTCAGGGATATGGTTAATTTAATGGCAAGGGACATGCTTAATATTGAACTCAGTCCTGAAGAGGCTCAGGATATTGTGGCCTTTCTGCACTCCCTTACAGGGAAAATACCCCCGGATTTCATGACCGCACCCCTTCTTCCTGCGGGCAGCAGTGAAGGAGACTTCGGCCCGGAGTTCCTGCCTGCAGAAAAGAGATGAACTACCCCTCTGCAGCAGGCATCAGGGAGCGTCAAAGTCCCGATTCATATCAACCGCATACCGCGATTGCGCAATATTTTTTTTGAGGAGGAGCATAATGGTCAAACAGCTGATCCGGTACTTCAGAAATCCCCTGTTTGGTATTTCGGGTTACACATCGTATGGCCTGCCGAACTCTGCTCTGCATCTGCCGGTAATTCTTATAATCCCGTATATAGGGATCTCCATATGCGGGGCTGAAATGAAAATCCTGCTGCCGGTTTACTTTATTATCGCCCTCTATGCCGGCCGGGATCTTGCGATCATGTCATACAGAAATTATTTTGTGCCTGCAATGATCTGGGCGGTCGTTATAGTCTTTATCATTTATAAAAAAGAACTCTCCCGTTTCCTGACATTTCATTCCCCCCGGACTTCCCTTATCATTACCCTTGCGATTTTGACCGGATTCATCGGCTATGTCACAAGTATTGCTTACCGCTCCGGAAGACCGTCCGATTCCTGAGACCGGGATTTAGTTAACCCGAATATTTTTTTCCTGACTACCTTGACAAAAGTCTTTTTTGGGATTATAATCCCAATTATGAAAGATATGAAGTCAGCTGTTACACATGCCGTCATTAAAATGCTCCGCCCCCTTGTCAGGATATTAATGAAAAACAACATCCCTTACGGAACCTTTTGCGAGATCGCCAAGTGGGTGTATGTTGATGTGGCGTCAAAGGCCTTTGCCATTCCAGGCAGGAAACAGACGATATCCCGTATCGCGGTCATCACCGGACTCTCAAGAAAAGAGGCATCACGCGTAAGGGACCTGCCGGTGCATGATGAGCTTGCCTCAGCAGACCGCACCCACCGC
This sequence comes from Nitrospirota bacterium, assembly GCA_024277515.1. GTDB lineage: Bacteria > Nitrospirota > Thermodesulfovibrionia > UBA6902 > UBA6902 > JAJRVB01. The sequence continues at coordinate 9,619 of JAJRVB010000002.1, forward strand.
GCTGTACGGGTAATAAACGGCTGGCTCACAGACCCCGATTTCCTTGATGCAGTCGGCAGGCCAAAGACCCTGCCGACAGAAGGAACACCTGACAGCTTTGCGTCTCTGGTTAAGAAATACAGCGGCGATATCCCGCACCGTGCCGTACTGGATGAGATGAAGAGGGCTGGAGTGGTTGAGAGTGCAGATGGAAATATAAAGCTCATCAGCGAGGGATACGTAGTATCCGGAGACGAGATTGAAAAGATAAACATATTCGGTACGGACAGCGCTGAATTTATATCCACTATTGCACACAATATCGCCGGAAACAGTAACCATCCATTCTTTCAGAGAAAGGTTTCATACGACAATATACCAGAAAACGCACTCCCCGAACTACAGGGAACTTTGAATGAAATAGCCAGAAAATATATAAAGTCGATTGATAAATTAATGTCAAAATATGACAGAGACACAAATCCATCAGTCCCGGGCAATGGGCGCAGGACAGCCGGACTGGGAATATATTATTTTGAAAAATAGTTAAAAGGAGAAACAGACATGAAAAAAACAGACAAATACATATTGGGATCTGACATGCTGGCCGCGGCTTTCTTTATCCTGCTGCTGTCGCTGTTTATCTTATCCTGCGGGGGGAGCAGCAGCGGGGGAAGCAGTTTTGCCGGAGGCGGGATAAGCGGCACAGGCATCAGCTCAGGGGCGATTACAGGTTTCGGCAGCGTCATTCTGAATAATTCAAAATACGAAGTATCATCATCAACAAACATTACGGTAAATGATACCTCCGGCCTCTCACAGGGCGATCTCAAGCTCGGTATGGTCGCGGTAGTTAAATATGACGGGGTAAACGCAACCTCGATTACGGCTGATGATGAGCTGAAGGGGCCTGTTGATAGTGTTGATCCATCAAACAGCAGCCTCGTGGTGATGGGTACGCAGGTGGTAATTGACAATAATACGGTCTTTGATAACATCTCTCCGGCCGACCTTACCGGACTGAGTGCCGGTGACAATGTCGAAGTGCACGGGCTGTTCGACTTTGTGAAAAACATTATCCGGGCAACACGGATCGAGAAGATAGCACAGCCAGGTGCGGGTGAATTCGAGGTAAAGGGGACGATCGGGAATTTTGACACGACTCCCGGTACATTCACCATCGGAGGACTGACGATCAATTACCAGACAAACAACATACAGCTCCCGGCAGGTACGGGAAATGGTTCTTTTGTCGAGGTAAAAGGGACGATTACAGGAGGCATCCTCGTGGCGACAAAGGTGGAACTGGAACATGAACTCCCTGACCTTGACGAAGATGATGAGTTTGAAATAGAGGGGATTGTCACATTCGTAGATGATCCGCAGAACCCGACACAGGTTATCATAAACGGACAAACCATACTGATCGGCAATGCTGAATTTAAAGACGGTGATGCATCGGCGCTCAAGCCGGGCATCAGGGCCGAGGCAGAAGGCTCGGTAAATGCAAACGGTGAATTTGTTGCTCACAAGATAAAGATCAAAGACTCGGTCAAGGCGGAAACAACGGTTGATTCTGTGGATACCGCCAATAATACCCTGACTGTCTTCGGTTCATTGACCGTCAGGGCGGCAACCTACACAGAGTTCGAAGATGATCGGGACAATATCCAGAATTTCAGCATCAGTGATATTCAGCCCGGAGACTATCTCGAGATCCAGGGCTTTCCTGACGGCACGGACAGTATAATTGCGCTTGAAATCGAGAGAGACAATGATCCGGGCAAATGCATGCTTCAGGGCGCAGTAGATTCTGCCAGCAACCCGAACCTGACGATCATGGGGGTATCCGTTATCACGGACAGTTCGACAGAGTTTGAGATAAATGACTCACAGTCTGACGCTGCCACCTTTTTCGCGACAGTACAGGTTGGGGATATCATAAAGGTCAAAGAAAAACCGTCATCCCCACCATCCGGCACACTGAATGCAAAATCAGTATCCATGGAAAGTGAAGATGAGGATGAGGATGAGGATGACTAAACCGGTGTCAGGCCCGTTGCTTCAGAAAATCTGAAATGCGCTCGATCCCTGTCTTTAACCGGGATATGTCCCGGGTGTAGGCAAATCTCACATACTGTCCTGTGCGGTTACTGCCGAAATCGATCCCGGGCGTGATGGCAACGGCTGTACTGTCAAGGAGCTGACTGCAGAACGCCATTGCATTATCGCTGTATCGGCTTATGTCAGCCCATATGTAGAAGGCCCCGTCCGGTGCAGCATCCATGGTGAACATGCCCTTTAATGCATTATAGAGAAAATCTCTGCGCTCTTTAAATGTGCGCCTCACCTCCCGGAGATAATTATCATCAAATGCCTCAACAGCAGCATACTGGGCCGGTGTGTTTGCAGCGATGTATATGTTCTGCACTATAATCTCGGCCCTGCGCACAAGGTCGTCAGGCAGCACCATCCATCCGAGCCTGTACCCGGGCATGCAATAGTACTTTGAGAAGCTGTTTATCACAATGGCGCTGTCCGAAAACTCGAGCGCGGTATGTTCCTGTTTGTCATAGACCAGTCCATGATAGATCTCATCCGAAATAAAACGGCAGCATCCCTTTCCGGAAAGAGCTGTCAGCTCTCTCAATGTCTCTTCTCTGTATACATTCCCCACAGGGTTTGCAGGGGACGAGACAACAATGGCGCCAATGTCCTTCAGTTCCCGTACAGCCTCAGGCAGTATTTCATAAGAGGTATCCTTACCGATGTTTACAAAAGCCGGTTCCGTATTCAGAAAATATGCAAAATTCTTATAGCATGGATATGAAGGGTCTGACAGGAGAAGCCTCTTCCCCGGGCCGGTCAGCAGGGCAAAGACCACCATGAACGCCCCTGAGGTGCCGGGAGTAATGATTATCCTTTCAGGAGAGACAGAGACATTGTATTTCTCATGATAGTGCGCGGATATTTTCTCCCTCAATTTTATTAATCCCCTGGCAGGCGTATAGTGGGACCTTTTGTCCCTGATCGCCTTTACATAGGCTTCAGTGACTTTTTCGGATGGTGAAAGGTCAGGCTCCCCTACTTCCATATGCACTGCATCAGGCATCATCCGCGCCTTTGCAAGGATATCCATTACAATAAAGGGCGATATTTTATCAATAAACTTTTTCATCGCGGTTTGCTATCCTCTCCTGTCACTGATCAACCCTCAGCAGTTCAGGACTGGTATGAGGGATGAAAATACCCCCTGCAAACTCCTTCATAAACTCAGGGTCATCATGCATATGTTTATAGGTTATACGGTCGATTATTTCCTCTTCCAACTCCGGAAGAGTGCCATCACTCAGCATCAGCTGCGCCCCGCTCAGTGATGCATTGCCGATGGGAATGATCGCTTCAGCCGGCCAGGCCGGAAGCATGCCGATACCCGCTGCCTTCCCTGCATCAATCCCGTTCCCGAGCGCACCCGCAACATACACCTTCCGAATGTCGCTGAATTGCAGGCCTACAGAACGAAGCAGAACGAGCAGAAGGGTAAACATTGCGGCCTTTGATCTCAGGAAATTGTCTATTTCGGTCTGCCTGATAACAAGTCCATCCTCAGATGAGCATGACAGACTGAAAAACCGTTCGCCATCCAGCATGTCCACCCCTTTATATGCAGGGTCCAGGATACCGTCACTCCCTATAATACCGGCTTTGTACATTTCATATATAAGGCTTATCATGCCTGATCCGCATATGCCCTGGGGAGAAGCATTATCAAATGTCCTGCATTCCATGCCTCCCCCTTCTATGAGTACATCATAGATGATCCCCCTCTCCGCCCGTTTCCCGATCCCGGCTATCCCCTCCTCAAGCGCAGGGCCTGCTGCGCCTGCACCCACGAGCAGCCAGTCCCTGTTCCCTATGACAATCTCGGCATTCGTGCCAACGTCAATCAGGACACACGGATCTTCAGAGGTATACATTCCGGATGCGAGGATCCCGGCCACGATATCCCCACCTACATAGCTCCCCGCATTTGAGAAAACATACACCAAAGCCTCTGGGTTAATATGAAGCTCAAGGTCCGATGCCCTGAAAAACCCGGGGCTTCGCACGATCGGCACAAAAGGCTCAACCGGGATCCTGCTCACATCCAGACCGAGAAAAAAGTGGCTCATCACCGTATTGCCGGCAGCTGTCAGGGCATGGACATATCCGGTGTCAATGCCGGCGTCAGCACATAATCCTTTAATAGCTGCATTGACCCCGGTCAGCAGGTCGCGAACCAGCTCGGCCGACCTGTCTTCCATAGCATGGTGCATGCGCGTCATGACATCGCTGCCAAGCCTTATCTGAGGATTCTCCACCTTTATCTGAGAGACAACACGCCCGGTAACATTGTCATGCAATGATGCAACGAGGTTTGTAGTGCCAAGGTCGAGCGCAACAGAGTATGATTCATCAGACAGCAGATCGATAACTTTGAAGCCATTCCTTTTCTTTCCGATTACGCAGGGCACTTCCCTGCCCTGATGTAAAGGCAAACCGCGCAGCACCGAAAGAGGGACCTCCAGCGGCTCCATATCAAGCGCATCCCTGATCCTCTGCTCATCCGCCCTTTTATCATCATTCGAAGGGGCCTGGATATGTAATCGTCTGAGATTAATGAGTGAACTCATGGCACATAATTCTACCACAGAATCACTGCCCGGGGGATAGATCTTCTCACGATTCCGTATGAATTCGAAAACTGCTTCTGTTTTCCCGTTTTCGGACGGGGAGAAAACAATATTTGAAAAAAATGCGCATTATGAATTAAAATTCTCCTGACGGGAAATTTTCGGATATACGAGATAAAAATGATCAGCACTATCAGACAATTTTTTGAAAAGCATGTAAATCCCGTTCCCTCGAGCCGGGACAGCGTATCGGAACACTCACTCCGCATTGCAACGGCTGCGCTCCTTGTAGAGATGATGCGGGCGGACGCAGAGATCACTGATGAAGAAAAAAGGACGATCACCAAAACGATACGTACAAAGTTTGAGCTGACAATGGAAGAGACAGACTCGCTGCTCAAGCTTGCCGACGATAAAATCTGGCAGGCAACCGGGTATTTTGAATTTACGTCCCTGATGAACCGGGGCTTCAGCCATGAACAGAAGATAAAGGTGATAGAACACCTGTGGGAAGTGGCCTTTGCGGACTCCATCCTGGACAAGCACGAGGAGTACATGGTGCGAAAGATTGCCGACCTGCTATATGTATCGCACAAGGACTTCATTGAAGCCAAACTCAGGGTAAAAAAGAAGCTTGTAAGTTCTTGAGAAAATGTTAATCAAAAGAATTCCTCGATGCTCTGCCGCAGAGCAGTTCATTTTTGAAAGATGGAAGAGAATATTTAAAAGAGAATAACGAATAGCGAATGAAGAATCACGATTTACGAAGTAAAAAACTCGTCATTCGTCAATCTCCCATATGCTGTCATAAAGAATACAGATGAAGATCGATCTGTTTTTTTATTGTTTGAAAATGTTTATCCAGGGTAAAGAGAGTGGCACCAGAAGATACAGCGCTGGAAGCTATTAAGCAATCTGACAGACTGATTTCTTTCCCCTTCCGCCTCAAAGTGTGAGAAATGAGACCTGCCTTTTCCCATAGCACAACAGATTCCGGGATGAAATCAAATACATGCATGAATTCCTTCAGCGTGCCCAGTTCCTTTTCCGACTTGGCACCCTGAAGCAGCTCTGCATATATAAGGCCGAGACAACACACGCTGTCTTCCTCAATAAGATTCTGAACGATTTCAAAATAAGGGGCCTTTTTTCTAAAAAACTCTATCCATACAGATGTATCTATCAGAATTTTACCCAAGACGTCTGTCCTCATGCCTCAGTTGCCGGGCAGTCAAAGTAAATTCCATTTTCCCTGCCATGCTCATTATTTTTTTCTTTTTCCGGGTCCTGATTTCATCCCTGACAGCCTTTATGACGGCTTCTGTCTTGCTTTTTGCATCAACTTCCGCCATAAGCTCCTCCACAAGATCTCCCGGCAATGTTATGGTTGTTCTATACATGATATTCCTCCATAAAATAAGTACATGATTATTTTATCAATTCTCATGGTAAATATCAATTGAGAAGTGATAGCCTGAGAACGGATATGCGCCCGAGCGCGACTGATAAAAAATCATTCTTCATTGCCAGCTGCCCGACCTTCGATTTAAGAGAAAATGACGAATAGCGATTAACGAACACCGATTTACGAAGTGAAAACTCGTCACTCGTCACTCCTTGCTCGTCATTCGTCAATCTCCAGGAAATTATCAGGATTCAAGCATCTCCCTGAGCATCTTTAAATTCACCACATCCTCTTCATTGTA
>JAJRVB010000141.1 GCA_024277515.1 Nitrospirota bacterium
CCAGACTAAAGGACAGGCTGGCAGGCATTCCAGGGCGCAGACCAAAAATCAAACAGCTCTGGCTTAAGGAACTCGGGGAAACCGACAGATGCATGACATGCCATCCTGCAGAGGACAGGCCTGGATTCGAAGAGGCCCCGCATCCGTTCAGGACGCATAGCGGCGCGTATCTTAAACACCATCCGGTTGAACGGTTTGGATGTGTTGTCTGTCATGAGGGTCAGGGCACTGCATTAACGGTCAGTGCTGCTCATGGAGATGCGAAAAACTGGTCACACCCGCTTCTCAAGGGTAGCCATGCTCAATCCTCCTGCGGCAGGTGCCATTTTATGGGCCAGGGACTCCCTGTTGATACTGAATTGACGGGTGGCGCGGAGTTTATGAAGGGATGGAGAATGTTTCTTAAAGGCGGGTGTCTCGGCTGCCATAAACTTAAAGGCTATAAACGGCCCGGACGCATTGCCCCTTCACTGACTAATATCGGTAATAAGCTAAACAGGGCCTGGCTTGTAAAGTGGCTGAAAAATCCTGAAGAATATCTCCCCCAAACCATGATGCCGCGCTACGATTTAGACGATGAAGAGGCAGGCTATGTTGCTGATTATCTTATGAGCCTGAAATCCTTCCAATCCGACCTTGGTAAAGGCGTATTGCAATACGCCCCGGCAGCACATGCGAAATTCTCAGGCAAAAATGCGATAAATAACGGCAAACACCTTGTCAATAGCCTGGGCTGCCTCGGCTGCCACAAAATAAACGAAAGGGGCAATGACTTTGCCCCGGATTTTTCAAATATAGGCAGTAAAGTAAAGCCGGACTGGCTCCTTGCGTTTCTCGAGAGGCCTGCATCTCATGACCCAAAAACAATCATCCCGGACTTTTCAATACCTGGGGAGGACATTCCGGACATTGCCGCATATTTGATTAGTAGGGGCGTATTGCAATACACCCCTACAGTGTATGCTGAGATCCCGGACAACAATTCGATAGACAACGGCAGGGCCCTTGTCTCTGACCTGGGATGCGCCGGCTGCCATAAAATTGAAGGCCTGCCATTCCGGTACAGTGCCCCAGAGCTTGACGCTGTCGGCGGCAAGAGAATGGATGAGCTGACTTTTAATAATGTACCTCATGTTGAAAAAACCATTGTTAACTGGTTGAGAATGAAGATCATGGAGCCTGCTAAATTTGCAACGGACACCATACGTCCCAGGATGCCTGCCTATAACTTCAGTAAAGAAGAGACAGAATCACTTGTCACCTTTCTGTTAAGCCTGAGAGACGGTCATATCCCGGCCCGGTATATAAAGTTATTAAATGATACTGCTGCGCTGGTAACGAGGGGCAGGAAGGTGATCGAGAAATATAACTGCCTGGGCTGCCACAAGATAGGAAGGGATGGAGGGGACATCGGTCCTGATCTCACTGCGGAAGGGAAAAAGTCGAGACCCGAGTGGCTGTTTGCCTTTCTGAAGAGACCCCGCAAGATCAGGCCTGTCCCGATTCTGAGGGCAGGGATGCCGGATTTTCATCTGTCCGCGGAGGAGGTCAGGGTAATTATTGCATATCTCTTCTCGCTTTCTGAAGTGCCTTTCCCTTATGCAGCGGTACCCGTAAAGAAGATCAGAGCGGACGACATATGGAGCGGTGAAAAACTATATATGGAGGTATTTGCCTGCATCAGCTGTCATTCTGTAAATGGACAGGGCGGACAGGTAGGCCCTGATCACACAGACCTTGCGAGCCGCCTGAAGAGGCAATGGATTCAAAAGTGGCTCCGGAATCCAGAGGCCATAAAACCTGACGTAAGGATGCCGAGGTATAAATTCAGGGAGTGGGAATTCGAGGCATTGACGAATTACCTGATGACGCTCGGGACGTACAGGTTTGTCCGGGTTACGGCAAACTGATTACAGGGGCGCCGGGCATCATCCTGAAAACGGCTATCAGCCACTGATTCACACAGATTAACGGCGATTTTTATCAGTTGCAGGAAATTCATATGTTTTTGTTATATCAGTGGTTATCTGCGCTTATCTGTGGCTAAATGCTTTTTTTAGGATCATGAGTCCAGGGCCTTTATCCTGTTGATAATCCCGCTCGTTGATTTGCCTTTAACAAAAGGTATGGTCCTGACATCATCAACAAGGTCACTGCCCACAATGTCTTCCCTGTTCCAGTCCGCTCCCTTCACAAGTATGTCCGGCCGGATCTCCCTGATAAGTTCGTACGGGGTATCTTCATGGAAGAGGGTTACGTAATCCACCACATACAGGGCTGACAACACTTCCGCGCGTTCTTCTTCCGGAGTTACCGGCCTTCCCGGTTTAATACTTGACACGGATGCATCTGAATTGAGGCCTATTACAAGAATATCACCAAACTTTTTTGCCGCTTCAAGATAGCGGACATGTCCGACGTGGATGAGATCAAAGCATCCGTTGGTAAAGACAATTTTTTTGCCCTCTCTTTTAAGGCCCCTGATTGTTTCGGCGAGTTCTGATCTGTGGACGATTTTTCCCATATGCTTATATATACTAAATATAATCTTCAGTTAATTCAAATACGCATAACCCGGAAAAACCAGATATTGTTCAATCAAATAATTAACTCGATGTTTTTTTGATATGACATGCAGAGGACTTTCAGTAAAAACGTGAACGCTCAGATTGGTTAGTATTGCGTCTGAGGTATCGAAAATTATTTGCTTTCACAACACCTGGTTTTTCTTATTGCATTATATGTCTGAAATTGACTAAATGCAAAACAAGGATTTACAATTTACCATGCTTGGAAGCTATTTCGGACATTTCCTTGACAGGCCACTCTCACTTCTCGCGAGAAAAATCAACCTTGCTCCAAACACGATAACGGTCATCGGTCTCCTGATGACGCTTGTTGCAGCACTGGTCCTGTCCTGGAATCTGCTCATGGGCGGCATACTGATACTGTTGTCCGGATTGTTCGATATACTCGACGGTGTTGCTGCAAGGACTCATAACAGGGTATCTGAGTTCGGGGCGTTTTTCGATTCGGTAATTGACAGATATTCCGATTCCGTGCTGTTTGCAGGGCTGGCCTGGTATTTTCTGGCGTCAGATTCAATGACCGGGGCATGGCTCAGTATCGGTTCCATGATCGGGGCGCTGCTTGTAAGTTATACGCGTGCAAGGGCCGAAGGTCTCGGCCGGGAGTGCAAAGCAGGCATAATGGAGAGACCGGAACGCATTGTACTAATGGCATTCGGCGCGATAACCGGATGGATACTGCCTGTAATGTGGGTTATGTTTGTCCTGACGCATGTTACCGTCATGCAGAGGATGTATTATGTATGGAAGAAACTGAAATGAAAATGTCAAATGTCAAAATCCAAATGACAAGTCAATGTCAAATGATGAAATGCCAAAATAATTGGACAATGGGCCTTCGATTTCACTTGACATTTGAGCTTTGACATTTGACATTTTTTAATATTCTATCCCCTCCCGCGCCATGATCCCGTTTTCAGCAGGGTGTTTGATCATGCGCATCTCTGTCACATAGTCGGCCTGCTCTATTAATTCCTCCGGCGCATCCCTTCCGGTAAAAACGAGTTCAAGGTCGTCCGGCTTTTCTTGCAGGATTTTTTTCATGTCCGACAGGGTTGCATATCCATTGCTTATCAGGTTGTTGAATTCTTCGAGTATGATGAGATCATATTTCCCGCTCCTGATGTGCTCTATGGAGTCCGCTATCGCTTCTTTTACCGCCTTTTTGAGGTCGGATTTTTTAACGGCAGGGTCAAAAAGGGGGGTGGTCTGTCTTTTGAATTTTATTGTCTTTATCCCGCATTTTTTTGCGGCGCGGACTTCTCCTGCATTTCCAATGCGGCTTTTCAGAAACTGCAGTACAAGGACCCGCATGCCATGTCCGGCAGCCCGTACGGCAAGCCCGAATGAGGCGGTCGTCTTCCCTTTACCGTCGCCGGTGTATACGTGAATAAGCCCTTTGGTCATAAGGTGTTGAATCTTGAATTTCGTAATTATCAAAGCCCCCGGCTTGTCCGGGTGAGGCTATTGTATATTGAGGATGTGATTTAATTCAAGGTGACAGGGATTATTCACCATAATCAACTATTCTCTCTGGATATAGGATGATTAGAGTACAGCCATCTCTTAAGATTAGCATCATCTCTAATACGTGGCATATCAGACATGACTTTCCTGTGTTTAAGAAGAACATCAAAAGGGCGCCTGAGGTAGTAAAGATAAAGTCTTTTTGATGATACAGAAACAGAATATTTCTCTGATATGATCTCCGGAGAGGAGAACATGGTTCTGTATATTTTTTTTATTCCGATTGCAGTAGTATTATCTCCAAAAGATTGAATCAGAAAACCGCACCACCTCTATCACCCTTTTTATTATAAAGGGTGATGGTGTGGAGCAAAATCTTGCTTAAAGAACCTGGGAAAAGCTAAGATGACATAAATATAAACTAATCTATTTAAATATGTCAAGAAAAAAATGCCGGATATGTGCGTTATTTCGCAAAC
>JAJRVB010000142.1 GCA_024277515.1 Nitrospirota bacterium
ATATAATCTTGCATGTCCGGCTTCACCTGTCCATTATCAATTTGATCCGGTGCAGACCACCAAGACTTCCGTTCATGGCGCTATCAACATGCTCGGACTTGCCAAGAGGGTAAAGGCGAAGATCCTTCAGGCATCAACTTCAGAAGTATACGGGGACCCGAAGATACACCCGCAGCCCGAATCATACTGGGGCAATGTCAATCCTGTCGGATTCCGCTCCTGTTACGATGAAGGAAAACGCTGTGCAGAGACGCTCTTTTTTGACTATCACCGGCAGCACAAAGTGAGAATAAAGGTTGCTCGTATTTTCAATACATACGGGCCGAAGATGCATCCGGATGACGGACGCGTTGTGAGCAATTTTATTATGCAGGCCCTGCAGGGAAAATCGATTACGGTTTATGGAAAGGGGAAGCAGACGAGGAGTTTCTGTTATGTGGATGACCTGATCGACGGCCTCGTAAAACTGATGAATTCTGCTGATGACTTTACGGGCCCGGTGAACCTCGGCAACCCGGTTGAATTTACAATACTTGAACTCGCCCGGAAAGTCATAGAATTAACAGGATCGAGATCAAAAATCGTATTTAAATCCCTGCCGCAGGACGACCCTGTGCAGCGGCAGCCGAAAATTACCCTTGCCGGAAAGACCCTCAGATGGAAGCCTGGAGTTAAACTTCAGGACGGGCTTATAGAAACGATAGAGTATTTTAAAGGAATAAAGTCCGATTCATAATATTATCCTCTTATATAATGATCGTGTTTGTTGATTGACGTAAAACGCTTCTGATATACTCATTCCATGATAATCATACCCGCCATAGACCTTAAAGACGGCAAATGCGTCAGGCTCCTCCAGGGGAGAGAAGAGGATGTTACAGTATACTCTGATGATCCTGCCGGGATGGCAAGACACTGGGTTGAATGCGGGGCAAAGCTGCTTCATGTGGTGGATCTCGACGGGGCCTTTACCGGGGAGCAGAAGAATTTTGAAAGGATCAGGGAAATAAGACGGGCGATTCATATACCGATTGAGCTTGGAGGAGGGATCAGGGACATCGGGAGGATTGATAACCTGATGACTCTCGGAGTTGACAGGGTGATTATCGGTACATCCGCTGCAAACAATCCGGAAATGGTTAAAGATGCCTGCGAAAAATATCCGGGCAAGGTGATAGTGGGAATTGATGCCAAAGACGGGAAGGTCGCGGTTAAGGGATGGGTCGAGGTGACGGAGTTTGACGCGGTTGAATTTGGCGTGAACATGGAAAAACTGGGCGCAGCCGGCATAATTTATACGGACATATCAAGAGACGGGATGCTTACCGGGCCGAATATTGACGCGATGGCAAAGATGGTTGCATCAGTTAAAATCCCTGTGATTGCTTCAGGAGGGGTGTCAAAACTTGAAGACATAAAAAACCTGATGCAGATCAAAAATCTCTGGGGCATCATTACAGGTAAAGCGCTCTATTCCGGTGCGCTTGACCTTAGGCAGGCAATTGACTTTGCAAGAGGTGCTGTGTAGTGCTGGCCAAGAGGATAATCCCCTGTCTTGACGTGAAAGACGGCAGGGTTGTGAAGGGCGTTAATTTTCAGAACCTGACCGATGCGGGCGACCCTGTCGAGAACGCAAAGTTCTATGATGAGCAGGGCGCGGATGAACTGGTCTTCCTCGATATAACCGCTTCTCATGAAAAACGGAGGACAATCCTGGACGTTGTCGCGCGAACGGCTGACGATGTATTTATGCCCCTTACAGTCGGCGGCGGGATCAAGACCCTTGATGACATCAGGGACCTGCTTAAGGCGGGGTGTGATAAAGTGTCTATCAACACTACCGCTGTACGCACCCCATATTTCATAAAAGAGGCATCCGAAAGGTTTGGAAGCCAGTGCATTGTGGTTGCCGTTGATGCAAAAAGGGTAATACCGGGCATGACATTTGAGCCTGATTCGCCGTGGCTGGACTGGTTGAGCGATTCCGGTTTGAGCGGGACGCGGCTGCAGGTCCCTTCCAATGGCGCCCCGGTCTGGGCCCTCTCTACTCACGGCGGCAGAAAAATGAGACGGCTTGACGCGATACGCTTTGCAAAAAAGATGGAAGAGCTCGGGGCCGGAGAGATCCTTCTCACAAGCATGGACCGGGACGGGACAAAGGACGGATACGATATTGCTCTGACCAGGAAAATTGCAGAGGCGGTTTCAATCCCGGTCGTCGCTTCCGGCGGGGTGGGGACGCTTGAACATATGAGGGAAGGACTGGTCGAAGGCAAGGCGGATGCAGCGCTTGCCGCCTCTATTTTTCATTACAGGGAATATTCGGTCAGAGAGACAAAAGAGTATCTGAAATCAAAGGGGGTACCGGTCCGCCTGTAACATATCGAGGTTCAACCTCGATATGACTATTTCAGGGCAGGAGACAGCGCTGTTTTTTCTATCCTTAACTCTCTGATCGTTTCTTCGTCGGCAGGTTTTACTTTTACGTAGTAATTGTCATTGCCGCGCTTCACGGCAACATTCACTTCATAAAGTCTCTTCGAATCCGAATAACGTGCGCATAGTGATGCAGCCACAGAAATTGCTTCATCAGTGGCATTGCCAAGAATAACCGTTGTCGGACTGCCCACACCCTCTACTTTCAGTGTCAGATCTTCAGTGTCCAGCATTGACCGGATCATATTATTCTCATCTTTATTTC
>JAJRVB010000007.1 GCA_024277515.1 Nitrospirota bacterium
CAAATTACGGAAATGGGGATATCTTGAGGGTATCCCCATTTTTCCATTCAGAGAACATTTATTTTTCAGGAATGAACACATAATGAATGCCTTTGATAAAAAAATGTCATCTCTTGGGGAGTATCCTCTAAAGGCGGAGGAGATATCCACACTTCAGGTAAATATGGGATACAAATGCAACCTTACCTGCACGCATTGCCATGTTGACGCGTCTCCCCGGAGGACTGAAGAGATGTCTTCGACAACAGTGGATCATATTATTGAAATATTACAATCACATGATGAGATAGCAGCACTGGATTTGACCGGAGGTTCACCTGAATATAATTCCAATTACAGACGTCTTCTTTCATCGGCGGCCGGCATAGGCAAGACAGTAATCACGCGATCGAACCTTGCCATAATTATGGAAGAGGGTATGGGAGATATCCCTGACGTGTGGGCCGTGAATAAAGTAAAAGTCATAGCTTCCCTGCCGTGCTATACTGCCAAAGGCGTTGATGGACAGAGGGGTAACGGTACATATGACAGGGCCGTATCCGTACTGAAGCGGCTGAACACCCTGGGATATGGTCAGGAGGGAAGCGGGCTCGAGATCGATCTTATGTTTAACCCTGCCAAAGACGGAGTCGCCCCTGATCAGCAGACGCTCGAAAATACGTACAGGGAGAAATTAAGAGAGATGCACGGGGTCTCCTTTAATCACCTGACCGCCCTGAGTAATATGCCTATCGGCAGGCTCGGCAAGTCAATGTCCAGGACGGAACAGGAGGCATACCTGAGACAGCTTGAGGAACAGTTTAATCCTGCAACTGTGAAAAATGTCATGTGCAGGCATCTCATCAGTGTTTCACCTGACGGGACCCTATTTGACTGCGACTTCTGGCAGGTGCTCAAGCTGCCCGTAAAAAACAGACGTGCAAATGATGTGACGACTTTTGACTATGTTTCACTCAGCAATCGTGAAATTATCACCGCTCCCCTCTGCTTTATGTGCACGGCAGGTGCAGGCGCAAGCTGCAGCGGGGCATTGGCATAGAACAATCATCAGGACAATGGCCTCTTGACAGGAAGAACGAGAGGGGACATGGCTGAAGAGAAAAGTAAATCGAATATGCGCAATATTGATAAAGGCAAAACTGTCATTCCAGACAAAGCAATTAGCGTGTCAGAACAGCAAAAAAAGCAGTTTAAAAAAGAACTCATGGACCTTTTTCAGAAGTATGGCTACCTCCTGAAGGAGAAAGACCATGAAATAAGGATAAAGACTACCTCAGGTAATATCGCATGGATTAATATCAATATCATAGAAACTATCAAGTAGACACACAGTCGGTTACTTTAACTCCCGTGAAGACGGAATTATTAAGGCCCGGTTGATTAACAGGTATTGTTACTCAATCGGGCTTTTTTGTTGAATTATCCGGGTTAATGAGATCGGCAGAGGGGAAATATTTTTATCACTAACCTGAAAACAGACTTCATGCATCAGCTCCACTGGACATGCAGGGAAATCCTTGTGGTTTCCATGCTGACATGCATTGCCCTTGCCTGGATCATTGTGCTGCTGCCTGTCATGACCGGTAACTTCGTCCTGAGGCTGCGCAGGGTCAACGGCCTGTCGAGGCTTCTGTCACGCGACCCGAGAAGATATTTCAAATGAATAAAGAAAAACATAAAACCGTGTATGTCTGGCCTGACCTGGCCATTATGGAACTGCTGACCGCGGTAGCATTGACAATTATACTGCTGGTATGGGCCCTGCTTGTGAATGCCCCGCTTCTTGAGATCGCCAACCCCGGGATTTCTGAAAACCCTTCACGGGCGCCCTGGTATTTTGTGGGACTTCAGGAACTCCTTGTGTACTTTGACCCATGGATAGCAGGGGTAATCATCCCCGCAATTATCATTGTCTGCCTTATGCTCATTCCATATCTGGACAACAATCCCGACGGCAGCGGGGAATATGCATTTGCCGCCCGGAAATTTGCCCTGATCAATTTCAATATCGGTTTTCTGATGTGGCTTGCCCTGATCTTCACCGGATACTTTCTTAGAGGCCCAAACTGGCAGTTTTACTGGCCGTGGGAGCCGTGGGACACGGTTAAGCAGATTGAAGAGAACCTCTGGAGTCCTGATCCGGTCACCGGATTGATTAGTCTCGCGGCATATTTCGGCCTGGGGATGGCATTGCCGGGCATTATCAGCCGCAGCTTTTACAGAAAGTGCGGGCTGAAACGGTACCTGCTCGTGATGACTGCCATGCTCCTGATGTATGCAATACCGGTAAAGATCATCCTGAGGGTGGTTTTTAATATCAGATATGTGCTGGTTACCCCCTGGTTTAACATCTGATATATGAGGACATTTTATTTTAGAACAGCTGCCCTGATTTCAGTGCTGCTTATGCATGCGATTGTCGTGTCTATTGTCTCTGCGCAGATGCGGGAAAGCGGTTCCGTCACTGACGGTAAGAAACTGTATAGATGGTATTGCGCCCCCTGCCACGGAATCAAAGGGGACGGCAAGGGGTTTAACGCGGGCAACCTTGACCCGCGACCCGCGAATCATACGGACATCAGATTGATGAGCAGGAGGAGCGACAGGGAACTTAATGAGGCGATTGCCGGTGGTGGAAAGGCAGCGGGGAAATCCACGCTTATGCCGCCGTGGGGTTATACGCTAAATACCTCTCAGATCAGGGCCCTGATTTTATATTTGAGAAAATTATGCAGCTGTCAGGGGGAATGAATCGGGATAATAATAATTTGAAAGGAGGGCGGTAAATCAGACATTTGTATCTTTTCGTAATTTCTATTTAATGAAAGGAGGATGTTTAATGAGTGAATTCAAGAATCAGTCCTTACCAGATGAAGAATCTATCAGCCGCAGGAAACTCCTGAAGACCGCCGGATGCGCAGGCGCGGCAGCCCTGGTCATCGGAGGTCTGGCCGGCAGGGCCGATGCATCAACCGGGACATATCCTCAAGTCAGGATTGCGAACCTGAGAGATATAAGAGAGGGGAAGCCGATCAAATTTGACTATCCGCTTATCGGGAGAAAAAGTCTGTTGATTGACTGTGGATGCAGAGTTGAGGGCGGCATCGGTCCAAAGAAAAGTATTGTTGCATACAGCATGTTCTGCACGCATCTTGGATGCGGTGTTGAGTTGGACAGGAATTCGGAAATGCTCATTTGTGAGTGCCACCAGTCCGTATATAATCCCGGGGAGAGCGGACGGGTGGTCGAAGGTCCGGCTCCCGGCAGTCTGCCGATGATCAGCCTGGATATCGACAACTCTAACGGTGAAATCTTTGCAACAGGAGTTGCCGGACTGATTTATGGACTCAGAAATAATCTGCTTGACGGGGAGGAGGTAAGATAAGATGGCTAATGAAAAAAGACTTTCACGAAGAGATTTATTAAAGGTGTCTGCCGCAGGTGCCGCAGGTGTGTGTGTCCTGACCGAGGGGATACCGGCCTTTGCATACGACAAGTTCCCCAGGGCAAGGGCGAGTGAGTTTGTTGAACTCCCCCCGAAAAACGCAGAGACATATGATACGGCCTGCCGTTACTGCCATGTAATGTGCGGATATAAAGTATATATATGGCCCAGGGGTACGGGACGCAAACCGGAAAGGGAGAGATTCTATCCTGTTGAGAAGATGAGGGGCGACTGGCCGAACTCCGTATTTACTATTGACGCTGAAAAAAACGGCAAAGATGTCCGGATCATGGTGGTGCCGGACCATAAAGACGTGGCAAGTAAATCAAACTACTCGGTCAGGGGGGCATTTAACGCGCAGAGCTTATATTCTGAAAAGCTCCCTACAAAAATCCGTCTTAAAAAACCGATGATCCGCAAAAACGGCAAGGGAAGCCCCCTGACAGAGGTTTCATGGGATGAAGCCATTGAATTCTGCGCTGATAATTTTCAGAAAATTATTGATAAATACGGCCCGGACGCGTTAGGTGTTGTTTACGGCGACTGGGGCTATCTCCAGAACAGCTATGCCATCCTGAACTGGCTCTTTAAAGGGGTCAAATCAAGCACCCTTGGCGGCAATGGTTATCTCTTCTGGGGAGATGAGAGCTGGGGCCTTGCGGATGTGGTGGGCTCCGGGACACGTTCATTCACTGTAGAAGACTTTGACAAGTCAAAACTACTCTTCCTGGCAGGCAAGAACATGAAGGACACCGGTTCATCATGGTACTACCGTGCGCTCACCTCTGGCGGACTGAATAACGGTGACATGAAGATGATCTTTGTGGATCCGAGGAGGGTCCAGATGGCTGATGATGCAGAGCGCAGCGGCGGGCTCTTCCTCCAGATAAATCCGGGTACGGACGCGATCCTTGGCGCGTCCATTATGCATGTGCTCGTTAAAAACGAAATGTACGACAGGGATTTTGTAAAGAAACACACAACCGGATTCAGCACGCTCAGAAAGACAGTTTTAAACAGCAGGTTTGCCACTGAAAATGCGGCAAAGATTACCGGAATCCCCGCCGATAAAATCAGGGCGGCGGCTAAAATGCTCTCAAGATACAAAGGCCGGACCATGGTCCAGTTTGAGAAGGGCATTATGCACCAGGTGATC
>JAJRVB010000143.1 GCA_024277515.1 Nitrospirota bacterium
ACATTTACCACTCTATCATAGCGAAAGTGGAAAAACGATTAATTGAAAAGGCCCTCAGCGCTACCAGGGGGAATCAGCTTCACGCGTCCGAGCTGCTTGGCATTTCAAGGGTCACGTTAAGAAAAAAAATTCAGGATTACAACATTATGGCCTGAAAACAATAAACAGGTTGACAGGAGAAAAATGAAAATCATAAAAAAGTTTGTAATTATATCAATAGTCCTTTTTACAGGCGGCCTCTTCTTCGCGGGATACGGTACGTGTGAGACATCGGGCAAGAACCTTCCTCTTGTCGAGACCGGGTGGCTTGCTGACAGGCTGGACGACCCTCAGTTGAAAATCATTTATGTTGACGACTGGCCTTCCCGGAAAAAAGAATACAGCAGCAGACATATTCCGGGTTCAGCATACCTTGATGTAGGCGCGCTGATGGATGCCATTGGGATCGGCAGGACACCCCCGGACAGGCACAAGTTCGAGTCGCTCATGAGCAGGCTCGGGATTCACAGAACTGACCGGGCCGTGTTATACAGTTTTGAAGGCCACAATATCTTCACCCTCGGCGCATACTGGCTCATGGAATATTTCGGACATGAGAAAATCAGCTATCTGAACGGGGGACTCCGGAAATGGATAGCGGAAGAACAGGGGACAACCGGCAGACCCGTACAGATAACAACAACATCATATAAGGCCGGGCCACCTGATAAATCAATGAGAGTAGATGCAGCTTATGTACTGAAACGGCTGAACGACCCGGATGTCATACTGGTGGATACGCGGAGCAGCGATGAATATCAGGGAAAAATCAATCATGAGAAAAACCTCAGGGTAGGACACATACCCGGAGCGGTCAATCTGGATTCGCGCACCACGAACTTTAATGAAGACGGGACCCTGAAACCGGCCCGAGAGCTGAAAACCATGTACAACTCGATCGGGGCCACCAAAAACAGGGAGATCATCGTTTACTGCCAGGGCGCCATAAAGACCGCCACCACATTTTTTGTCCTCAAACACATGCTGGGTTATCCGGATGTCAAGAGTTACCTCGGCTCATGGGGGGAGTGGGGAAATATGGTGGATTTTGAAAAATTTCCTGTTGAATGAGGATGATTTTCCGCATGAACAATCCTGTTGAACAGAATCTGTACAATGCTGCGCTTCCCCTGTACAGAAATGCACACCATCTGTACAATCGCATCCTTCCCCTTTAAAAGACCTGCTTCCTTCCATTAAGTTTAAGGTCCTTTCTGACAGATTCACTACTCTTGAAAACTGGCATACTAATTGCAATTTCAGGATTTATTCGCTTTATTCAAGACAGATCAGATTGCAAGAGATTCTGCAAGAAATACTCGAACACAAATAATAAGATTAAAGGAGGGTAAAAAATGCCACAAACAACTTCAATCGGCCTGTTACTGGCGATCATCCTGGGAGTCTACTTTTTTACGGTTTCGGTTTACATCTTACGGGAATATGAACGGGGTGTCGTCTTCAGGCTCGGCAGGTTATTGCCGGTAAAAGGACCCGGTCTGGTCATTATCCTGCCGGTCATCGACAAGATGATAAAGGTCAGTCTTCGTACCGTAACCATAGAAGTACCAACGCAGGACGCGGTCACCAAAGACAATGTGTCGGTCCAGGTGAGCGCTGTTGTATATTTCAGGGTAGTCAATCCCGGATTGTCCGTCACCGAAATTGAAGATTTTCAATATGCCACATCACAGATTTCGCAGACCACCCTCAGGAGTGTCCTTGGTCAGAGCCAGCTTGACGAAGTCCTTGCTAAAAGGGATGAATTAAATACCACTCTTGAACATATCATAGATGAACAGACAGAGCCGTGGGGAGTAAAGGTGACGCATGTTGAGGTGAAAAACCTTGACCTGCCCGAAACAATGCAGCGGGCCATTGCTCGTCAGGCAGAGGCGGAGCGGGAAAGGCGGGCAAAGATCATTCACGCAGCCGGAGAACATCAGGCCGCGGAAAAACTCTCTGATGCCGCAGCAATAATCAGACAGGAACCCATGGCGATGCAGCTCAGATATCTGCAGACAATGGTCGAAATCGCTACCGAGAGCAAGGCGACCGTGCTCACCCCGATTCCATTGCCGATGGATTTAATCAAACCATTTTTTGAAAAAAATAATAGTTGATCGTAATTAATATATGCGAATGTTTGATTGGTCGAAAAGAGCGAGTTAACCGGGGGCAAAACCTTTAATTCGGACATAGATAAATAAATGAAAAAAATTAACAGAAGAGACTTTGTCAAACTTGCGAGCGCGGCCGGGGCCGGTTCCCTTCTGCCTGATCCGCTTTTTGTGCTCCGTGACGCGGTTGACCAGATAATCGGTCCGAAAAAGACGGGTAAAGAGGTGGAATATGTGCCGAAGCCCGTCAGCGGCGCCAAATTCGGCATGGTAATAGACCTTGGCAAATGCATCGGCTGCAGGAGGTGCGCATATGCCTGCAAGAGGGAAAACAATGTTTCAGACAGTATTTCGCCTCCTTATATAATGGTATTTGAGACCGAGTCCGCTACCGGCACAACCGGGCACTTTGCCTCTCCTGAAATGAAGGGAAAGGGAACGACAATGTACTACACCAGGCTCCGCAAAGACAAGTGGTACATGCCTGTACAGTGCAATCACTGCGATAATGCCCCCTGTGTTCAGGTATGCCCGACCGGCGCGTCATATAAAGACCCCGACGGCCTGGTGCTGATTGATTATGACAAGTGCATAGGGTGCCGGTACTGCATGACCGCCTGTCCATACGGGGCACGGAGATTCAACTGGTGGGAACCTCATGTTTCCAGAGACCGCCGCAACCCCCTCGTACCCATGCGCAGGCACGGCGTAGTCGAAAAGTGCACATTCTGTGTACACCGCACCAGGAGGGGCAAGTTCACCAGATGTGTTGAGGTATGCCCCAACAGGGCGAGGACATTCGGGAACTTTAATGACCCTGACAGCAAGGTGCGGAAACTGATCGAGAGCGAAAGAAACTTCCGTCTCAAGGAAGTGCTGAATACAGGCCCCAGGATCTGGTACCTGACTAAACCAAAGGATAAACATATGCAGTGGTACCGTCCCCTGCCTCCGTTCAAGAATATCAGAGGGATAATGCATGAATAATATACTCGACAAATTCAGACACAAAAACAGGTCATTTTATATTTTTATAGGCATACTGCTGGCCTTTATAGCGGTTGGGCAGTTCAACTGGTTAACATATCTGACGCACGGGCCGGGTCCGACAGGTTCGAGTGATATGGTGCCGTGGGGAATATACATCTCCGGCCTTGCATACTTTATAGGATTAAGCGCCGGAGCGACTATTGTGGGTCTGGTGCATCATGCCTTCGGACGCCACGACTACAAACCCATAGCAATTCGCGCCATCCTGGTGGGTCTTGTCTGTATATTCGGCGCCACCCAGTTCGTCCTCGTTGACCTCGGGGTGCCCTTCAGGGGACTGAAGGTGCCCATCATCCTCCACAACCTCACGTCCCTCTTCCTTGTATCATCAACAAGCTATTACGGGTTTATGGTGATCCTCGGGGCAGAGCTATACTTCTCAATAAAAGTGCTGACAGGCAAGGCGAGTGAGAGAGAAATATCCATATCAAAGTGGCTCGGCATACTTGCCGTGCCGTATGCCCTATGGGTAGTGCACGCGTTCACCGGGTCAATCTTCGGCGTAGTCAAGGCCAGAGAAATGTGGAACACCCCGATGCTGCCGGTACACTTTGTCATATCAGCTATTGCGAGCGGATTTGCCCTCGTCATCATGGTCGCGGTAATAACCTCGAAGGCGGAAAAGAGGGAGCTTTTGAGCAGCGATACGTATGACCATATGGGAAAGCTGCTCGCCTTTTTTGTCCTGGTTACGGTATTTCTTGATTTCTTTGACTATTTTATTCTCCGGTACAGTGCAAAACTGGAGGCAATGGAAACATGGCATATCATCACAACAAGATATATAACTACCTTTGTCCTGAATATCGGGGGGCTGGTTGTTGCGTTTGTCATGCTGCTGTTCAGGAGATTCAGGACCGCAAACGGACTGCTTGCTGCCGGAATAATAATCCAGATAGCGATCATATCATATCGTATTAATCTGGTATCAGTGGGCCAGCTCGCTCCCCTTTTCCCGGGAATGGGGGAAATACAGTACATCCCGACATTCTCGGAGATATTAGTGGCGCTCGGGTTAATAGCAATCGTGATACTTCTGTACACAGTGCTGTCCATCGTACTGCCCGTGGAGGAAACAGTAGAAAAACCAATACATAAAGTCAGGGAGTATGGGCAGGGTTTTCAGAGGGGCAAAGACGCCTTTTCCGCACCCGATCATGCTGCCGGGGTATTTGAAAAGGGTTTTCATAAAGAATAAAAAGGAAATTTAATTTATACATGGAGGTGAAAAATTGAAGGAATCACCGAAAAAACCTGAAAAAATCAGACCCAGGAAGACAAAAAACATTAAAGACATGGTAACCGGCTACTGGGGGATATGGGTCGTCCTGGCATTTTTGCTGGCATTCTCAGCAGGGCAAATAATCGGGGTTGTGCCGGATAATGGTGAAGTAATAGATGTAGATGCAGCCGAAGCTTCGAAACCCCCTGTCTTCGGAAAGGCCGAGTATGTGGGCTCAACAAGGTGCAAGGATTGTCACTGGAAGAAGCACGATACATGGAAGAACACATTACATTCCAAGTTCATGCAGCCTGCCGGTGAATATACCATCATGGGGGACTTTGAAATAAACAATACATTCACGGTAAAAGTTACCGGCAACGCGCCAAGGCGTGCCGGGGAAGATGTGACGTCCAGGATGTTTATAAAAGACGGCAAATACTACGTAAACACAATAGGCCCGGACTGGGAGTACCGCGACTATGAAATTACCAATGTAATAGGAATTGGAAGGAGACAGAACTATCTCACAACATTTCCAAACGGCGAAATGCACCTGCTCCCGGTCGAGTGGAATATCAATGAGAAATCCTGGAGCGATCTCAACGGTCTTGAACATACCTACCCGGGGAATGGCGGATACTGGAGCGGCACGGAAAGGATCTGGCAGTTCAAGTGCGCCGGATGCCATGTTACCGGCATGAATATCAATTATGACCAGGCCAGCGGTTCTTTTAATACCACATGGGTGGACCTGGGTATAGGCTGTGAAGCCTGTCACGGGCCGGGGAGCAATCATGTCAAGGCCGCAAGTGCATACTTCGAGTATGAGAAAGAAAATATTATCAATCGCGCAAAGCTGCCCTGCCGGCCCCGCGCCATGGTATGCG
>JAJRVB010000008.1 GCA_024277515.1 Nitrospirota bacterium
GATAAACAGGATTTTTATTTTCTTTTAGTATCCGTGACAATCTGTGGCCATATGCTTTTATATGATTGTAACAAATGTTCTATAATTATTTTACTAAAATGGCTTTTGAATATTGAGGAGGCGTTCAATGATCAGATACAGAGGCATTAACCATGTGGCACTTGCTACAAATGATATGGACAGCACTATCCGTTTCTGGAGGGACCTTCTTGGGATGAGACTTATTGCGGGCATGGGAGGGCCAGGAGAGAGGCAATACTTTTTCGAGATTGCGGAACATATCATGATCTCATTTTTTGAATGGGCCGATGTTGAGCCCGTACCTGACAGGGACGCGGGCAGGCCGGTAAAGGGCCCGTTTGTATTTGATCATATCTGTATAGAATTGTCCGGAGAAGAGGAGTTGTGGCAGCTGAAGGACAGACTGGAAGCGGCTGACATATGGGTAACGGAAGTTATGGACAACGGCTTCATTCATTCGATGTTTTCTACTGACCCGAATAATATTCAGCTGGAGTTCTGCTGCAGGGTAAAAGGGATAAATATATCGGACAGACCGGTAATGATAGATTCCGCGCCGTCATCAATTACAGAGGAAGGAGCCGAACCTCTGTACCACGCATGGCCCCCGGTTGAAACGCCTTCCCGGAAAGAGGAGAGAAAGATATACCCCGGGGTTTTAAAAAAACTGGTTGAGGATGCCTGAAGGAAAAGAGTTCCGGACGTGGGCGGGGCCGATTTTACCCGTTTTGGCAACAAAAAAGGACTCACGGAAGACCGCAAGTCCTTGATTTTGTTTGGTAGCGGGGGGCGGATTTGAACCACCGACCTTCGGGTTATGAGCCCGACGAGCTACCAGACTGCTCCACCCCGCGAACCGTAATATACATTACTTTAGAATGGCTTCAAAAGTCAATGACTCGAATGGAGATAAATGACAAATGTCAAAATTCAAATGCCAAATCAAGCGCCAATATCTTAATGTCAAATTATACTGAAGAAAAGTAAAACTCAAGGACAGCTCCGGGCCATAATTCAGGAAGCATACGCTGTTTTGAAATTAGAACTTTGATATTCATTTGGCATTTGAATTTTGACATTTGTCATTTACCTTCACCTTTTACTTCATGTTCAGCTTTATCACGTCCGCTATTTCTTCGCCGATCAGGGTGATCTCATCCATGTTGTCTCCCTCAACCATCACCCTGACTTTGGGTTCCGTGCCTGAAGGTCTGACAAGGATTCTCCCGCTTTTCAGCTTTTTCTCGGCCTTTTTGACAGTGGCCGCGATTCTCGGAAAATTCTCCATGTCCCGAGGTTTATTCACTGCTACATTAATCAGTACCTGGGGAAATATCGGGATCTGCGATGCGAGCTCAGAGAGCCTTTTATCGTTTTTACACATTGTGGAGAGAACCATGAGGGCCGTTATCGGGCCGTCACCGGTTGTATTATGATCCAGAAATACTATGTGCCCCGACTGTTCACCACCAAGGTTGCATCCCCTCTTTATCATCTCTTCCACCACATATCTGTCGCCTACCTGTGTGCGCACCGTTTTTATGCCGGATTTTTTCAGGCAGATTTCGAAGCCGATATTGCTCATAACCGTGGCCACAACAGAGTTGCCTTTGAGGTTGCCGTCTTTTTTCATGTCGAGTGCACAGATCGCCATTATCTTGTCGCCGTCTACCAGTTCTCCTTTTTCATCACACACAATGGTCCTGTCCGCGTCTCCGTCATGGGCAATGCCGATATCAGCCCGGTAATCAAGCACTGCCCGCTGCATGGACTCAGGATGAGTGGTCCCGCAATTAACATTTATGTTCATCCCGTCAGGCCGGTTATTCAGGGCGATCACGTCGGCCCCCAGCTCCGTAAGCGCGTCCGGTGTGATTTTGTAGGCTGAGCCGTTGCTGCAGTCAACCACAACCCTGATCCCTTCGAGTGTCTTTCCCCTTGGGAATGTGGACTTTACATACTCGACATACCTGCCGGCAGCATCATCAATCCTGAATGCCTTGCCGATTCCCCCGCCCTCGGGCCTGATCTTTGCAAGCTTTCTGGAAAACATCACTTTCTCAATTTCAGCCTCTGTGCTGTCAGGCAGCTTGAAACCGTCAGACGAAAAAAACTTGATACCGTTATCGTCAAAAGGATTATGTGAAGCGGACAACACGACCCCTGCATCGGCCCTCAGACTTCTCGTTACAAACGCGATGCCGGGTGTAGGCAAAGGGCCTACCAGCACCACACTCGTTCCCATGGAGCATATTCCTGAAGTAAGCGCGCTCTCGAGCATGTACCCTGAGAGCCGGGTATCTTTTCCAATAAGAATTTTGTTCAGCCCGTTTTTCATTTTCAGTACATATGCCGCGGCCCTCCCGACTTCAAAGGCAATTTCACCGGTCATGGGGTAATGGTTTGCTTTACCCCTTATCCCGTCCGTTCCAAAAAGCTTTGTCCGTTTTTTCCTGTCCGCCATTTATGGGTTCTCCTTCTCTCTTTTTTCTATGGATAGTTTTACATCGACCTTATCTATGTTTTTCTTTATATGTGGGCTGGATAAATTCAGGTTGGCCCTGTAAATCAGATCGCTTTTTATCCCGTTGATGTCGATCGGCTCTGTCTTGACTATCTTGATCTTCGAGATTGCGCTTTTTGGCCCCTCAAGAGTCACTGTTTGAGGTTCTACCGTTATATCAATGATCTTGTAGCCCCGTTCAGGTGCCCCTATGACATGGGGTTTAACTGAAACTATTTTTGTTAATTGTATTTCGATGTTAAGGCTGATTGTTTCCGGGTTGATACTCGTTACCAGAAACGACTTCGGCAGGCTGAAATTGTCCCTTGAAATCGTGTAAAAGGACCTCCCCGGTTTTGCCTCACTGATGTCAAGGACAACACTTACCTCATTCGGTTTCAGGTGTTTCAGCAGCCGCTCCTGCCCTTCAATCCTGACGTTGATTGCCTCGGGGTAATCAACGATCTCAAGTTTGTCGGGGATATTGACAAACTGTACCGGGACGTCCATGGTCACTTCGGCCCTGCCGCTCAGCATGACAAAGAACCAGAGTGCAACGGCTATGAGAAGTGATGCGAGTTTGAGCCATATATTTGTTGTGAAAAAGTCTTTCATGATCTTTTTTCTTTAGGATTAAAAAAATTGTCAGTGAGAAAATCCCTTAACGAGCTCATGTCAACGTTCTTTTCCATTTTGTTGCCGACCGCTATGCTGATACTGCCCGTTTCTTCAGATATTATAATAACAACTCCATCCGTCTCCTCAGCCAGGCCCATACCGGCACGATGCCTTGTGCCGAATGCCTTTGATATGTCAGTGCTCAATGTCAACGGAAGAAAGCAGCCTGCTGCAATTACCCTGTTGCCTCGTATGATAATTGCTCCGTCATGTATCGGTGATGTGGGATGGAATATACTCAACAGAAGTTCCCGTGTAACCTTGGCGTCAAGCTGCACCCCCATCTCTATAAAATCTTTCAGGTCGATCTCTTTTTCGAGAACAATCAGTGCCCCGATCTTTCTGTTTGCAAGCGCGATAGAGCCTTTGACTATTTCTTCGAGAGACCTCAGTTCTTCGGCTGAGGCGAATGAGGGGAAAAAGCGCGCTTCTCCCATCTGGGCAAGTGTTTTTCTGATCTCGGGCTGGAACAGGATGATAAGAGCAAGCACGATTTGCGCCCAGAGGCTTTGAATGATCCAGTCTATCGTATACAGGCCGAGGTGTTTTGAAAAAAGAAGGGCGACAAAAAGCACGCCTATGCCGATCAGCATCTGGGCGGCTTTTGTTCCCTTTATGATCAAAAGGACTCTGTATATTATAGCGGTAACTATCAGGATATCGAGGATATCCTGCCATCTTATCAGGCTCCAGGTTTCCATAATTGAAGATTATTATAGCAGTTTTATTCTTCTAAATACCCCCTTTGGAAAAGGGGGTCGGGGGATTTTCTGAATAATCCTTAACCAAAGGATTCCCCTCCGGTTGCAGCGGGGAGTCTTCATTTACAGGGCGAATGTATTGCCGAATATGTAGATGAAATGACCTGTTATTTCGAGCGTGTCCCTGTCCCAGTCTTCAGGCAGGGGCCAGAAAGGCGCGGCTTTCCTGATTGCTTCCATGGCAGCCTCATCAAGCTCCCGGCGTCCGGAGGTCCTTACGAGTTCCACTTCTTTGAGTTTTCCATCTTTTTTGATGGTAAATTTGATATAGAGGTCCCCTGACAATCCGCGTCTGGCCGCCTCTTTCGGATATTTCCATATGTCTTCTATGCTCTCCCGTAACATTCTCATGTAGCCCCGATGCTTGAAACCGGACGTATCAAAGCTCAGCCCCTTTTTAGATGGAGTGCTTTTACGGGCATATTTTTCAATGGTCTGCCTGTCAAATAAATAGGAATACGGCGCCAGAGCCAAACCGTTTTCTTCCGGTTTGGCCCGATCCTCTTCTTTTGATGAAGAGGGACTCTCTTTTTTGTCTTTTTCCTCTGAAGGAGTCGAAAGCCCGGGCTTTCCGCTCTCTTTTTCAGCACGACCTGTCCCTTCACTATAGAGGTCCTCAGGCTTTACATCGCGTGCAGGAGGCCTGCTCCTGCGTCTCAGGAGAGAGGGTTTTTTCTCCCTGAGCGGTGGGGGCGCTGTTTCAGGTTTTGGCGGCTCCTGAATCTCGGAAGGCGGCACGATGTTTACATCGAAAATGCGCGGTCCTGTATCGTTGTTATAGGGACTGGCAAAACTCAAAAATGTAATGAAGAGCAGATGAGAGACCAGTGATATGTTTATATAATGTATAAGCTTCAGGTTCATACAGTTCGTTCTTAGCCGCACTCGATCCTGTCAAAGATCATGAAGTGTTTGGCACCGGGAAAGGGCATAGCTTCCCTTTATTATATATATATATTCTATCCTACTTTCAAGCCGGGATGGAAAGAGCGGCGTACAGCGGACTTTATTGCGGGATGCGGGTGAAAGGCCCGTAAAGACATTCCCGGAAGATATGCCTTTACGGGCTCTGTTATTTATGAAGGAATGAACTTGAATACCCCGTTTTGTAAACGGGGATGAAAAGTCCTCCTTTGAAGTCTCCCCCTTTGGAAAAGGTCGGAA
>JAJRVB010000144.1 GCA_024277515.1 Nitrospirota bacterium
AATGCTCCTGTGAGCAATAGCATCCCAACAAGGAAAATTCGCCCGATCATATCCCGTGTGAGTATGGGTGTTTTCGGATCACGAGGTCGACGCATCATAATGCCTGGTTCTTTTGGTTCAAAGGCAAGCATGAGCCCCAGCAGGACAGCGGTTGTCATATTGATCCAGAGGATCTGCACCGGCAGAATGGGCAGCGTGATACCCGCAAATATTGCTACCAGAATCACCAGTCCTTCCCCCAGGTTTGTAGGCAGCGTCCAGACGATGAACTTGGTAAGATTATCGAAAACACCTCGGCCTTCCTCCACAGCAGCCTCAATGGAGGCAAAGTTATCATCTGTTAAAACCATATCAGCGGCTTCCTTGGCCACATCGGTCCCGGTAATGCCCATGGCCACGCCGATGTCCGCCCTTTTCAGGGCCGGTGCGTCGTTCACCCCGTCACCGGTCATGGCCACAATGTTACCACGGGCCTGAAGTGCCTCAACCAGGCGGAGTTTTTGCTCAGGGGTCACCCTGGCAAAGACCGCTGTCCGGACAGCCGCATCAATCAGTTCTCTGTCAGACATATCCCTCATCTCTTTACCGGTGACAACATCGGATGTATCGCTCATGCCAATCTGTTGCGCAATCGCGGATGCTGTCAGGGCGTGGTCGCCTGTGATCATCTTTACCTGAATTCCCGCTCTGTGGCAATTCTTGACAGCAGCGATTGACTCTTTCCGGGGTGGGTCGATCATGCCCTGCAGACCGAGGAAGGTCAGACCGGAATCCAGATCAGTATGATACAGCCTTTTTGTCCCCTGCATTATCTCTCCTTTTGCGAAAGCGAGCACCCTCAGTCCCTTTGATGCCATTTCCTCCACATACTTATTTATCCGATCAGCATCAAGTTCAGCAGGCCGTCCTTCAGCATCTATGGTTGAAGTGCATTTATCCAGAATGGTCTCAACAGAGCCTTTGATATATATGAGCCCGGGATTATCAGCTCCCCTGTCATGGAGGGTGGCCATATACTGGTGCTCGGATTCAAACGGGATCGCATCGATACGGGGCAATTCCTGCTGCACCAGGTCTATGGATAAACCGCCTTTTATTGCCGAGACGAGCAATGCACCCTCGGTAGGGTCCCCCTGTACCTCCCAGCGCTCCTCTTTTTTAAGCAGCAAACTGTCATTGCATAAAAGACCGGCTTTCAGACACTCCGCCAATGCAGCTGACTCAACCGTCTCCCTCAGGCCCTTATTACTGATAATCCTGCCGGATGGGGCATAGCCGACACCGGAAACCTCAAATCGCTCGCTGCCTGTCAGGATTTCCTGTACGGTCATCTGGTTCTCGGTCAGCGTTCCGGTCTTATCCGAACAGATAATCGTAGTGCTGCCGAGAGTCTCCACTGCCGGTAGTTTTCGAATAATGGCGCGTCGGTGTGCCATCCGTGCAACACCTATGGCCAGTGTAATAGTGATTGCTGCAGGCAGACCTTCAGGGATGGCGCCCACAGCCAGGGCAACAGCTGCCATAAACATATCGAAGGCGGATTGTCCCCGTATAAGACCTGCAATAAAAGTGAATACAGCAAGGGCCATAATCACATAGAGCAGGACATGGCTAAAGTGAGCAATCTTTCGGGTCAATGGTGTTTCCAGCTCTTCTGTTTCGGAGATAAGCTGAGAGATGCGTCCAACTTCCGTAGTGTCACCGGTGGCAACGACAATGCCTCTCCCCTGACCATATGTAGTCAGAGTCGAAGCGTACGCCATATTACGCCTATCAGCCAGGACCGTATCGTGCCCAAGAAGTTCCTGCCTTTTTTCGACTGGAACAGATTCTCCGGTTAGTGCGGATTCATCGACCTGAAGATCCCGTACATGAATCAGTCGCATATCAGCAGGCACCTTGTCCCCCGACTGAAGCAGAACGATATCCCCAGGGACTAATTCTTTGGCGGAAATACGCTGTTTCTCACCTGAGCGCAGTACCGTAGCCTCAGTTGTCATGGTCTGGGCCAGGGCTTCCAATGCCTTAACAGCCTTCGACTCCTGCATAAATCCCACGATCGCATTGACCAGCACAACTCCGAAAATAACCCCGGCATCAACCCATTCCTGAAGAAATGCCGTGATGATACCTGCTGCCATCAGAATGTAGATCAGCGGTTGATGGAACTGGAGCAGAAAACGAATCAGGGGGCCTTTCCCCTTTTTTGCTGTGATCACATTTGGTCCAAATCGTTTACGGCGATGTTCTACTTCGAATATATCCAGACCGTTTCCCCGGTCACTGTCAAGTAAATCCAGCACTTCATCTTCCGGCAGGTGATGCCAGTGTCTTTCTATTAAGGTGTCCATATATATTCCTTTCTATGCAGGATTCGCCTGTTAATTTATGCAGGATTTTTACGATTTCGTGCAAGATTCAGTACTAACTTAGCAGTTGGTACGAATTTCGTCAAACCCTACATTGACCCCTCGTTTTTCTCGGTAGATCCGGAATCTACAAGAAACATCAACTCCAGGATGTGAAAGTTAAAATGACCCCAGACGAAGCTGATTAGATACACTCGAACAATGGCCTATGAAATTGTGGCAGGAATGTGTGGATAAAAGAATAGCATCTCTTGGTATTGAAAGATACGTCATCAGCGATATTGTAAGACGATACAGTGAATATGATGAGAATAAACCGGATACGCTTAATGACCAATTTAATGCATGAAAAGGATATCAGCGCCAATGAAGTAGACTGTTTTTATCCTACATTCCGCTAGTTCGGAACCCTTAGTTTTGAATTTTTTTTGAAGGTACAAAATGGTAACTTATTTTAATGATATAAAGAAATAGGCATCTCCAAAAGATCAAGCACTTGTATTTGTACTTTGTTTAGTTTAGCGGGGAATATGCAGATATTCTCACTCTGTACTACCTCATATCGTTCAACACCTTTGAATAATCTCACTATATCAAAAGTGGTTGGATATTTACATGGTCTTTCTTCGGGATAAATGGGAAGTGTTTTAATAGAGTTTCTTTTCATAGCAATTCGTAGTTG
>JAJRVB010000145.1 GCA_024277515.1 Nitrospirota bacterium
CAAAGAACCTGCCCCTGGACCTTGTTTCATTTATAGGAAACAGCGTCGGTGCGCTGGCTGTCCAGATTACGGGCAATAAAAGTTCTGTTGAAAAATATCAATTGCTGGAATTTATACATGCAGTCCTGAAATGAGAGAGACGGCTCAGTTGACGTCCGTAACAAAAGACAGATTTTCTTCATAAAATATTTATATGGATAAATACGGAATTGACAGCCATAAACTGATTTATCATATTCCCAGGGTAAACGACTGGCTGGACGGCAAAACGGTTTATCCGGTTTATATGGAAATCAGCCCTTCAGGGGCATGCAATCACAGGTGCACCTTTTGCGGACTGGATTTCATGGAATACCAGGGCAGATATCTCGACAGCGATGTCCTTATGGAAAGAATTTCAGAGATGGGCCGCCTCGGTCTTAAAAGCATAATGTATGCCGGAGAAGGGGAACCCTTTCTTCATAAGCGAATGATAGAAATTATAACCCATACAAAAAAATCCGGGATCGATGCGGCGATGACCACCAATGCCGTGTTGTTAAATGAATCACGCGCAGAGGCAGTTCTGGGAGATATGGAATGGATCAAGGTCAGCATAAATGCCGGCAGAGCGGAAACATACTCGGCAGTTCACCGTACCAGGGCCGCTGATTTTGACAGAGTCATTAAGAACATGTCTGCTGCCGCAACAATAAGAAAGGAGAATAATTATAAATGCACTCTGGGCATGCAGATGCTGCTTTTGCCCGAGAACTCGAAAGAGGCCGTAACTCTCGCGGGGATAGCCAGGGACATCGGCATGGACTACCTCGTTATAAAACCCTACTCCCAACATCTCCTCAGCGAGACAAGCAAATACAGGGACATGAAATATTCCGACCATATGCATCTGGCTGAAGAACTCAAGGAATTCAATACCGACAGGTTCAGTGTTATATTCAGGGCACGCACGATGAAAAAATGGGATGACGGGCAGCGAAATTATAAACGCTGTCAGGCCCTGCCTTTCTGGTCTTATATGGATGCAGGCGGCGGTGTCTGGGGATGCAGTGTATTTCTGGGAGACAACAGATTTTATTACGGTAATATTTATGAGAGTTCCTTTCAGGACATATGGGAAGGAGAAAAAAGGCGGAAGTCGCTTAAATGGGTGCAGGAGGAACTTGATACGACAGAGTGCAGGATAAACTGCCGGATGGATGAGATCAACCGGTACCTGTGGGAACTGAAGAATCCGCCTGCACATGTTAATTTTATTTAAATTTAATCCGGCCTTATTTTTGCTTCTGCACTGTGCTATATTAACTGGCAATGAAGGAAATAATGACAGACGATAAAGGCATCATAAAAGAAGCAGACCCGGCTGTTCTCCATAACCTTTTAAGGACGATGGTGCTGATCCGCATTTTTGAAGAAAAAATTATCGAGGTCTATCCAATGCAGGACATGAAGACACCGGTGCATTTATATATCGGCGAAGAGGCCGTTGCAGCCGGTGTTTGCGCCCATCTCAAAAAGGAAGATTATGTTTTTACAACCCATCGCAGCCACGGGCACTGTCTTGCAAAAGGTTCTGATCCGGAAATGCTCTACGCCGAGTTCTACGGAAGGATCTCAGGGTGTTCAAAGGGCAAGGGCGGCTCCATGCATCCCGTTGACCCTGAAAACGGTATATTGGGCACAACTGCAATAGTGGGCGGCGGCATTCCAATTGCCGTGGGCACTGCCCTGGCATCCAGAATGAAAAAGGATGGCAGAATATCGGTAACCTTTTTCGGCGACGGCGCGTCTGAAGAGGGCACTTTTCATGAAAGTCTTAACTTCGCTGCGCTTAAGCAACTTCCCGTTGTCTTTATCTGTGAGAACAATTTTTCTGCCACCACCTCCCCTCTTTCACAGAGGCAGCCGCATGAAAATATTGCAAAAAAAGCCGGGGGATACGGGATTCCGGGCATTACAGTGGACGGCAATAATGTACTCGATGTCTATGACGCTGCAAAGGCAGCCGTTCAGAGAGCGAGACAAGGCAAAGGCCCCACTCTTATTGAATGTAAAACTTACAGATGGAAGGGGCACGTAGGTCCTGACTGCGACCACGAGAAAGGCTGCCGGCCTATGGAAGACCTGAATAAGTGGATGAAGCGCTGTCCCGTTGAGATGTATAAGGACTTAATTATAAATAAAGGCTTGATAACTGAAACGGACTACATGAATTTGGTTAAAGAAATTGATGCTGCACTTGACGACAGCCTGAAGGCCGCAAAACAGCATCCCCTGCCGGATACGAAAGAACTGCTAAAGGACGTGTATTACGATAAGGAATAACCATGCCGTGGACAAAGGTATACATAGACAAGAATGAACTAAAGGACACCCTCGCAAGGGAAGGATTAAGGGGGCTATCTTACAGGGATGCATTAAAAGAGGCCCAGGAACAGCTGCTCAGAGATGATGAGAGCGTGTTTTTGCTGGGTGAGGGAGTTGATGACTCGGGGGGTATATTCGGGTCGACCCTTGGACTCTGGAAGGAGTTCGGCAAAGACAGGGTCATGGATATCCCGATTGCTGAAAACGGTTTGACAGGTGTTGCCATCGGCGCGGCCATTGCCGGAATGAAACCCGTTTTTATACATATGAGGATGGACTTTCTGCCGATGTGCATGGACCAGATAATCAACCATGCGGCAAAATGGCATTATATGACAGGTGGAAGAGTCAACGTACCCCTGGTTATAAGAAGCATTATAGGCAGGGGATGGGGCTCGGCAGCACAGCACTCCCAGGCGCTGCATGCTCTGTTTATGCACATACCGGGACTGAAGATTGTAGTGCCCAGTACACCCTATGATGCAAAAGGACTGCTCATTGCATCCGTCCGGGACGGCAACCCGGTAATGTTCATTGAACACCGCTGGGTCTATGATTATATAGGGTATGTGCCGGAGGAGACCTATACCGTCCCGATCGGGAAGGGGATAGTGAGAAGGCCGGGCAAAGATGTGACGATAGTCGCAATATCTCTCATGGTATATGAGGCGATAAAGGCCGCAAAAACTCTTGAAAAGATGGATATAGATGTCGAGATTATCGACCCCAGAACACTTAATCCGCTGGACGAGGAACTGATAATAGAATCCGTGAAAAAAACAGGACGGCTTGTTATCGCCGATGTGTCCTGCAAGACCGGCGGGGCGGGTGCAGAGATAGCATGCAGGGTAGCGGAGTCGGCATTTGATTATTTGAAGGCACCTGTAAAGCGGGTAAACTTTCCCGACACCCCCACACCATGCAGCCCGTCACTGGAAGATGCTTATTATCCTGATGCTGAAACTTTAGTAGAATCAGTAAAGGGGCTATTCTAAAATGGACAGGGTAGGCGTAAGTATAGTAATGCCTTCCCTTAATGAAGAGAAGAATATCCAGAATGCCATCACAGATACACTGAAGTCTTTTGAGGACTTTGAAATCAGGGGAGAAGTTATAGTCATTAATGACGGAAGCACGGACCGTACGGAAGCTATTGTTAAAGAAGAAATGGCAAAAGACGAACGCATCAGACTCATCCACCATGATTCCCCAAGGGGTATCGGCGCGTCTTTCTGGGAAGGGGTTAGAGAAGCAAAAGGTGATATCGTTACAATGCTTCCCGGTGATAATGAAAATGACCCCTGGGAGACTCTGCAGTATTACAGACTGCTTGATCACGTTGATATTGTGATACCTTTTGTTTATAATAAGGAAGTCCGTTCCATCTTTCGTAACTCACTCTCATTTATTTATCGCTTTATTATCAACACGACCTTTCTGGTCTATTTTAACTATACAAATGGAACTATACTGTACCGGAAATCTATTCTGGACGAACTGAATATCAGAAGTACCGGATTCTTTTTCCAGACAGAAATTCTGATAAGGATCGTCAAAAAGGGCTACCTCTTTGCTGAGGTTCCTTACAGGCTTCATATGAGAAACTATGGCAAGTCCAAGGCAGTTACATTCCCTTCTCTAATGCGTGTAGTTAAGGGCTATCTCAACCTTGTCAAAGATATATATTTCAGTAAGAAAGACCCTGTTCCCAGGAAATTTGCCGAGGGATCATTGACTGAAAAACGTCACAGGAATTAACAATGGAAAAAATAATACTTGACGGGCATAAGCTCTTATGGCACAAAGACAGGATAGACTCATGGTTAAACGGCGAGCGTATTGCTCCCATAACCATCGACTGCGCTCTTACCCGGAAGTGCTCGTACAGATGTACATACTGCTACGGCCTGCTCCAGGCTAATGATGAGAAGCGCATGACCAGGGATGTAATATTCAGGTTCCTTGACGATGCGGCAGAAATAGGAGTCAAGGCCATAAGTTTTGTAAGCGACGGTGAGAGTACATGCAGTCCGCACGTATACGATGCTATCCTGCGTGGCAAGGCAAACGGCCTTGATATGGCAATTGGCACCAACGGTTACCTGCTGAGGGACGAACGGCTGGAAGAAATACTGCCTGCGCTCACATATCTGAGATTCAATATATCTGCCGGTGAACCCGGGAGATACGCAGAGATCCACGGCTGCAAGACGAGCCACTTCGAAAAGGTAATTAATACAATCAGGGAATCCGTGAGAATCAAAAAGCAAAGGGGGCTTAATGTTACACTGGGCCTTCAGATGGTGCTTCTCCCGGAATTCAAGGACCAAATTATGCCTCTCTCAAAACTCGGCAAAGAACTCGGAGCAGATTACCTTGTGATAAAGCACTGCAGCGACGACGAGAGCGGGAGCCTCGGGGTGGACTACGAAAAATACCACGATATGATCGATATCCTGAAAGAGGCTGAATCATACTCGGAAAATGGATATATGGTCAGGGCCAAATGGTCAAAGATTCTGAGCAGTGGTAAGCGCAAGTATATACAGTGTTACGGGCCACCGTTTATCATGCAGTTTTCAGGCTCCGGACTTGTTGCCCCCTGCGGCATGCTGTTCAACAGAAAATACGGTAAATACCATATCGCAAATATAGCGGACAAGTCCTTCAGGGAGATATGGCAAAGTGACCGTTACCGGGAAGTGCTGGAGCTTATCGCCTCCGAAAAGTTCGATGCCAGGACCATGTGCGGCTCTTTGTGTCTGCAGCACAAGGTCAATGAATTCCTGTGGGACCTGAAGCAAGGAGATGCTACACTTGATGCGCCTGAAGGCGAAGCCCCCATGCATATCAATTTTATATAATTGGATGGAGGGCCGCTGATGAAAGTGCTGGTGTTCGGGTTATCGCTCATATTCATTGCCTTCATATTGCACCTGATCGTCTGGCGTATACGTCTGCCCCAAAGACAGGTAAAGACCATGCTGCAAATGTTTTTTGCCACTTTGACTGCAGGAATCCTTGCTTTATGGAATGCCCCTCCCTCGTTTGAAATATTCGGCATTTCGCCTCCTGATAATATTTGGGAATACCTGCATATTTGCCTGATGTTTGTTTCTCTGACACTTGCCTACATGATAACTTACTCGGCGCTTGAAGCGGACAGCCCTTCACTTGTCATGGTTATGGCTATCAACAACGCTGAGCCCGGGGGCCTGGACAAGGACAAGTTTGGTGAGATGATGTCGGACGACATCCTGGTAATGCCTCGCATAAAGGATGTTCTTCTTGACAGGATGGTATATATGGACGGTGATAAATACCGTCTTACGCCTAAAGGGGCCTTAATGGCCCGTATTTTTATTTTCTATCGAACCCTTATTAATGCCCCGGAGGATGGTGGTTAAATGCCTGTGTCCGGCAATGAGATACATCTCCTGATCCCGATCCTTGGACTGGCTGTAAATGTAATGTTCCAGCTTCTAAGCGTACGGCTTGTCCCCGGTCTCGGTGTACTGAGATCCGTCTTTACAGGGTTCACAATCGGGGGCCTCAGCGTATTATCGGCAGAGCTTTATTTATCCGGAGGCCGGTTAACCCGTGAGGCGGATGTTGTTCCTATGATTATCGCGAACCTGATAATCTATGGTTCACTTGGATACTGTTATTTCCATTTTATCAACCTCGGAATTACAGCCCGCAGGATAAGAATTCTTAGAGAACTTTATGTATCAGGTGAAGGACTTTCTTTAAATGAATTACTCAAACGGTATAATGCCGGAGACATGATTGACAAGAGACTCGACAGACTGCTGGGCAGCGGCCAGATCGTCTGCATAGACAATAAATATCATATCGGCAAACCGGTCATGCTGCTTATGTCCAAAACTATTGTTGCAATGAAGCTTGTCATTCTCGGGAAAAGAAGCGAATTTGATTGAGAGACCGGTACATGACGATGCTATTCAATAAATACAGAGACGCAGCAGTCATAGTCATTCTATCCCTGCTTTGTTGGGGCCGGTTAATTGGTTTGGAGGGGATGTGGCAGGACGATTGGGCATGGACATGGCATTATTTCGGATCATCTTCTTTATCAGAGTTTATTGAGCCTTTTAAAAATATGGGGCATATCATTGTCGGATATATTGACTATGCCCTGGTCATGATGCTTGATGTATTATCAGGCAAAGCTCCGGGCATGTGGCATACAGCCATGTTTCTGGTTCATACACTGAATGCCCTGGTTCTCTATTACATAATCAAGCTCATATGTAATAACAACAATACCCTGCCGGCCCTATGTGTTGCAGCGCTTTACCTTGTCTCTCCTGCTGTAAACAACCTTTACCTTATGGTCCAGATCAGTTATGAACTACTGGTGTTTTTTTATCTGCTGTCGTTGCTGCTGACCGTCATAGCAGTTAAGACTGTTCGCTTCAGAGCGATTTATTATCTATTATCTGTTTGCTTTGCGGCTATATCCATGTCAGGACTTGAATCGTTTATTGCGCTGGAGTTCTCCAGACCGCTCTTGATATGTTATTTACTGACAGAAGGCAAAAAGGGAAACCTGCCTCTCCGTTTCAAAAATATATTCCTTTTCAGTGCACCGTTTCTTGCCGTAGCCTTTGTACTTATAATCAAGAGATTGTCCTTTGTGCCGGAGGGCGGCTACACAGGATACAATGAACTGCAGATATTCAGCCTTGAAGGTATAGTCGATACACTTGGGCTGCTATTACTATCTTTGAAACATCTTTTCATCCAATCATGGAAGTTGGGAATAAAGAGGATCGACAACCTGTCGGTTATATCGATATTCTTTATCCTGGCTGCTATGGGTGCATACGCCGGACTCTTTATCATCAGAAAGTCAAGGGTCTTCATCGCTTCAGAGACAGACAGGATCGAAAAAAAGAACCTGAAATTGCTGGCGCTATACGGAGCTGCCATATTGCTGTTGGGACTATTACCCTATAACGTTGTAGGAAAATATCCTGTATACGGGCTTGACAGCAGACATGCGACCATTGCAAAAGTCGGTTATCCAATATTTGCAATCTCATTGTTTTACCTTACGGCCACCTGGAGCATCAGGATCAAAAAAGCTCTTCCATTAATCTTCGGGGCCCTCCTTTTCGCCGGCCTTGTAAGTTCTCACGCCACTATTGACCAGGCAAGACAGGACTGGGAACATCAGCGCTCCATATGGTGGCAGTTTATATGGCGGGCGCCGGATATCAAACCCAATACCTTTATGATAATAGACATGCCATGGAGCGAAGCCCCCGGGGGCGGGAGCTATGTTCTGCCGCCTGCAATGAACCTTGCTTATGCCAGCTCACGAGATAAGACAGAGATATTCAGTCACTATGCCTATGAGTTACGAAATGCCTTCAGAACCGATGAAACAAACTATAGGGCGATTTACGACAAGGATGTTGTAGAGTTCCAGTCATACAGGGGACTTATGAGGTTTTACCCGAAAAATCTTATCGCTGCATCATATCAGGATGGATACTTATATATTAACGATGAGATAAAAGAGCCGGGATATTCCGAGTGGTCTGATGTCGAGTTTATGATTTCTAACGCAGCAAGGGACCGGATTACATATGAAGACACCCGATCCAACTTTCCTTACAGATGGATTCTGGGCCCCGAACCGGAGCATGACTGGCGATACTACTATCAAAAAGCCAATGCCCTTTCGGGCAGAAACGACTATCACGAAGTAGTGCGCCTGTTTGATGAAGCCCAAAAGGCGGGATATGACCTGAGCACTATCCTTCCGCAGAACCTGATGCCTTTTATAAAGGCTTTTTATATGACCGGGGACGTAAATAAAGGGGGGCACCTTTTTGATAAATGAGCAATCTATTCATTACAATGGTATCTTAATTAACCTTACTTCTTTTCAGGAGACTTGCTGCAATAGAGCTCCGTTACAAATATATTCGAGTGACTGAATCAAACAATAACAACTCTTTATTTTTTCCGTTTTTTATAACTGCCCTGGCAATCTTAAGCTTCGGCAAAAGCATGTTTCTCCATGACGTGGCCTGGGACGATAACTGCTGGATCCTCTCCTGTTATTTCACCAATGACCTCAGGGAATTTCTGAATACGGGGTTTTACGAGCTTAAAAGAGTGCCAATGGGTGTTTTGTACTATTATTATTATTCCCTCCATAAGTTAACCGACCATGCTCATTTAATATGGAACTCATTTAATATGATTGTTCAGGTACTCTCCCCGCTTGTTCTATACTTCTTTGTTCACAACACCTTAAAAGGCAAAAAATTTCTTGCCTTCCTCATATCTGCAAGTTTCATAATTTGTCCGATAGATACAACCCTGCCGTATTACGCAAACATTAATTACAGGCTGGGCACCTTATTCTGCATTCTCTCTTTCTATTTGACCGAGAGGGCATTATCAAAAAACAACCACCGGGGACTCTTTTTGGCTGCCATGGCTGCTTCTGCATTCCCTGTTTATTTCCTCCTCGAAACCGCCATTACCATCGAGCCGGCGCGCCTTCTGTTAATCGGTTATGTCCTCTCAAGGAAATATTCCGACCGTAGGACATTAATTAAAAAGGCCCTTATATACTGGTCGCCTTTTGTCATTCTGTGCATACCACTCGTCCTTTACAGGCTGGTCAGCAAACCCTACGGTATTTACGCAAACACTTATTCGATGGACCCCTATTTCTTCCTGAACATCAAAATGCATGTAAAAGTGCTCAGACATTTTCTGTTTTATAACTGGTTTATTTTTACCCGCCTTATTGGAAATACAAATTTGTCGTCTGTAGTAATCGGCCTGGTTACAGTGATAACAAGTTTATTATTTACAAAAAGGTTTGCCGCGTCCGCCGCGGTTGAATCTGCCGATTCCCCGGGTGACAAAATAAATTGGTCACATAATTGGAAGTCAATAAGAAATATTTTCATCTTCGGAGTGATGCTTCTGCTTCCGCCGATAATGATGTATGAGTTCTCGGGACGTGTACCGGCTCCGGGCATGGAGGGCCGTCACGGTACAATCCTTTTGTTCGGTTATGCAATTGCTTTCGGCAGTATTTTGTATGCTGCTTTCAGCACCCTGATTGCCATGAAATCAGGGCGGAAATGGGCAAAAACACTCATTGTGCTTTTCCTGGGACTCGGGGTCTTTTTTAATAATGTAAACCTCGATCTGTACACGATGGGCGAGGAATACCAGCAAAGTTTCTGGAAGGCATTTACAGCGCGCTTCCCTGTGCTGCCCGAAAAAGCATCCTTTTTAATAGATGCCAATGCAGATTCACCTTACTATAACTCAGACCTCGAGGCATATTACGAGCTGGAACTTCCTCTGAATATGCTCTATGCAAGATCACGGGTCCCGGATGAATTCCTTAATTACAGGGTATACGCCATATCCGAAGGGATCAGGGATGAATGGAAGAACTCAGACAATGTGACATTTCAAAGACTTTCGCACACTGGCAATGATACGTTTAACACAGAGGATATGATATTCGTGTATTACAGGGGAGGAGAGATCCTGGTCAATCGTGAGATATTGCAAAAAACCCCTGATGCAGCTTATAAAATATGGCTTGACAAAGACCCGCCCGGATTCAGCGGCGCTGTACCCGAGTATCCTTTGAGATATAAGTTCAGGGGATTTTACTAAGCTGAAAGGATTATAATTTTAGATCATGGGACAGAAACATATACTATTTTTTGTTGATCATAAGTGGAGAGACCTGTTAAGCAGTGTTTATATAAAGCTCTTATTAGAGAAAAAGGGATACAGGGTAACCCTTGCAAGAAACGGTTTTGAACGCTTCATTCTGCCGGTTCTGCAGCCTGACGCCGTCATCTTCAACCACGTTTATGAGGACAGAAGGGTAAACCTGCTCAAGAAATATGTTAGTAATGGATTGAAGGTAATAATCCTTCCAACTGAAAACATTCCAGTGCTTGATAAGGTCAAAAAACTTTTTGCCGGTGCAATGTGTGACATGACCCTGGTGAATATGTGCTTTCTTTGGAACAAGGTAATCTCCGACACAATAAGAGATGAAAAAACAATTGATTTACGGAAGACCAGGATAATCGGCGTTCCCCGTTTTGATATTTATAAAAATCCACTCCTGTCTTCTTTAATTACAAGCAGGAGTAAATTCCTGGCAAAATACGGCCTCAACATTAAATATCCGGTAATTACAATGACCACAAATTTTGTGATGTCCGGATTCGCGCATAAAAATAAGGCCTTTCTTGAAAAAGATACAAAAAGCTTAAAGACCGACAGACTCGGTTATAGTGAGCAGATTACACTCAGGGATTTTAAGTCAAAAGAGCTATTTCTCCAGACGTTTCTCAGACTGATAAAAGATTATCCCGAGACTAATTTTATAATAAAACCTCACCCCTCAGAGGACCATACTCCGTATTATGACATTCTGGAGAAACTGAGGAACATTCCTGCACCCGGACGTGTCGCCGTCGTGCTGACAGAGCACATATGGGATGTGCTTAATGCAACTGATATTCTTCTTGAAAGATCATGTCTTACAGGCATAGAAGCGTGGATTATGGATAAGCCGACGATTGAACTGCACCTTAACCCTGATGAATGGTATTACTCTCCGGAAATGGCCAGCGGCAGCGATGAAGTCGGAAGCTACAATAATTTATGCGAGAAGATCAATTACTATCTGGGGGGCGGGCAAATTTCTCATGAAACGCTGAGGAACAGGAAAATAATATTGGATCTCTGGTGTGATAAGATTGATGGCAATGCATCTCTGCGCTTTGTAGATGAAGTTGGTAAATTTCTTGAGGGGGAGAAAAAAGCGATAAGAAAGTTCTCCTGGTCAGATATAAAAAATTATGTGTTATACTATGCATTTATATATCCTGACTACAGACTGCTCGATCTAAAGCTTTACAAAAACCGGGGTAAAAAAATAGACAAGCTTGGCCGCACAG
>JAJRVB010000146.1 GCA_024277515.1 Nitrospirota bacterium
CCCAGCATATCGGCGCCTACAAAGTAAAACTCAAAGATAAAGAAATCACATTTCTGGATACACCCGGACACGAGGCGTTCACAATGATGAGGGCAAGGGGCGCCAAAGTGACGGACATAGTGGTGCTTGTAGTCGCAGCCGACGACAGCGTTATGCCCCAGACCATTGAAGCTATCAACCACGCAAAGGTGGCCAATGTACCTATAGTGGTTGCAGTAAACAAGATCGACAAACCGGAAGCCAATGTTTCACAGGTACTTAATGAACTTTCTCAATATGATGTGGTCCCGGAAGACTGGGGAGGAAAAAACATATTTGTCGAGGTATCGGCAAAGCAGCAGACAGGCATAGAAAAACTTCTCGAGATGATACTGCTTCAGGCCGAGATCATGGAACTGAAAGCGGATTACAACAGACCGGCGCGGGGAACGATAGTAGAGGCCAAACTCGATAGAGGGAGGGGTCCGGTAGGCACGGTCCTGGTAAACTCGGGGACCCTCAGGATAGGAGACTCGTTTCTCGTAGGGACGATTGCCGGAAAAGTGAGGGCCCTGATTGATGATACGGGCCGCAAAATAGAGGCCGCCGGTCCGTCAACGCCCGTTGA
This sequence comes from Nitrospirota bacterium, assembly GCA_024277515.1. Taxonomy (GTDB): domain Bacteria; phylum Nitrospirota; class Thermodesulfovibrionia; order UBA6902; family UBA6902; genus JAJRVB01. The sequence continues at coordinate 608 of JAJRVB010000146.1, forward strand.
AGTTATCGGATTTCCGGATGTGCCCCAGGCTGGTGACATATTCGTTGTTATGGATGACGAAAGGAAGGCGCGTCAGATCGCAGTGAACAGGCTGCACAAGCAGAAGACATCCGCCGTGGCCCAAAAGAAAAAACTGACGCTGGACGACCTTCATGAAAGAATCAAGGAAGGGGAAATCCGGGACCTGAACATAGTCCTCAAGGCCGATGTACAGGGTTCCGTGGAGGCGGTGAAAGACTCCCTTGCGAACCTCGCCCATGAGCAGGTTAAGGTGAATGTCATTCATACGGGAGCAGGCGGCATTAATGAATCAGATGTCATGCTCGCCGCCGCATCAAACGCTATTATTATTGGTTTTAATGTACGCCCCGATGCCAAGGCTTCTTCGCTCATAGAAAAAGAAGGGGTGGATGTGCGGCTGTACAATGTCATATATGAGGCGATCGAAGATATCAAAAAGGCACTTGAAGGATTACTCGAACCGACCATCACCGAAAAAGTTCTCGGCCGGGCCGAGGTGCGAAATCTTTTTCATGTGTCCCGTATCGGCACTATCGCGGGATGCTATGTGCTTGACGGAAAGATATCGAGGGCGAGCGCCGGTATCAGGGTGATAAGGGACAATGTGGTCATCTACGAGAGCAGGATCTCGTCTCTGAAAAGATTCAAGGAAGACGCAAAGGAAGTTCTGACGGGGTTTGAGTGCGGGATCATGATAGAAAATTTCAATGACATCAAAACCGGGGATATCCTTGAAAACTACATAATGGAAGAAGTGGCTACCAAACTGGAGTAAGTCCCGGGTAATCAACAAGTTGTCTTAGAGCTAAGCGTCACAATATCTCACATCCCAGTCTGCAATCATGATAGTCGGTCTCTTAACCATAGATTTGCACATACCTGAAGCTCAGTCCCTGAAATCGAAGCGGATGGTGATCAGGAGTCTTATAGAGAAGATAAAAAACAGGTTCAATGTGTCTGTCGCGGAAGTGGGTGCAAATGACCTTTGGCAGCGAAGCGTTATAGGGATATCGCTGGTCGCGAATGAGACACAGATAATAAACAGGGTATTTGAAAAAATCAGGAACCTGGTAACAAACACGCATTCAGTTGAACTCATAGATTCGACGATGGAACTGATGTGATAATATCAAAAAAGGATTCAAGGGGCCGGGGAGTCAAGGATTCAGGTGAACAAAAACATCTGGACCCCGACGGCCTTGAAACCCGGCCAAGGTAATATGCATCCATTCAAACGCTCGGCAAGAGTCAGTGACCTGATCAGGGAAGAAGTCACTGATATTGTAATGAACAAGATCAAGCACAAGACCCTCGGATTCATAACCATTACCGGGGCAAGGGTAAGTGATGATCTGAGACATGCGACTATATATCTGAGTGTCCTGAATCCTGAAGACAGCAGAAAGATAGTGAAGAAATTGAACTCTTCAGCATCGTTCATCAAGGGAGAGCTCGGCAGAAGGCTGAAAATGCGCTATATCCCATCCATAACCTTCAAGATCGATGAAGCTGTAGAGTACGGCAGAAAAATAGACACATTACTCGATAATATCAAATCGGAAAGGAACGTACATGACGACGACGAAGACCTCTTCTAAACTGCTCAATCTCTTCAGGAAAAACTCATCATTTCTCATCGTGGGGCATATCAATCCGGAAGGGGATTCGATCGGTTCATGTCTGGCCCTTGCGCTCGGGCTCAGAAAACTGGGCAAGAAAGATATCTGCGTTATAAGCAGGGACCCTGTCCCTGAAAACCTCAAATTCCTGCCTTCTTCAGGCATGATAAGGCATAAGCCGCCGCGCAGGGAATTTGATGTCGTATGCCTGGTCGACTGTAATACGGTTGAGCGCACGGGGTTTAAGGATTTCAGGACAAAACAGATGGTAATTATCGATCATCATGTCCTCCCTGCCGATAAGGCCGGGGAGAAGTTTTTAAAATCTGTCACCGCCGGTATTATTGATACGGATGCCGCTGCAGCAGGAGTGGTGGTGTACAGGGTCTTGACAGCCCTGAAAATACCGATTGAAGAGGAAATCGCCACCTGCATCTACACGGCCATTCTCATTGATACCGGAGGATTCCGCTATTCCAATACATCATCTGATTCACTCAAGACTGCATGCCGTCTTGTTGAGGCCGGGGCCAGACCCTGGAACATAACAAAAGAAATTTATGAAAATATTCCCTATAACGGATTAAAATTGCTGGGTCTTTCTCTCGCCACGCTCGAAAGAAAGAACGGGATAGCATGGATTACTGCAACAACGGATATGTTTGCAAAGACAGACACGACCTCTGCAGACTGCGAAGACTTTGTCGATTTTCCGAGAAAAGTGAAAGGGGTGGAGGTCGCCATTTTTTTCAAGCAGGACGGCGCTGATTCTTTCAAACTCAGCCTCCGTTCAAAAGGCAGGGTCAATGTTCAGAAGATAGCAATATCCTTTGGCGGCGGCGGTCACGCGGCAGCTTCGGGATGCAGGATAAAAGGCTCCTTAAAAGATGTGCAGAACAAAGTCTTCAGGGCTGTGAAGAAAGCGATTAAGGACGGTTAACCCGGAAATCCTCTCATATCTCCCCCTTTGGTAAAGGGGGATTAAGGGGGATTTTATGAATAATTTTATGGACATCCTGATAACCATAAATAAGCCTAAAGACATCACTTCTCAGGATGCGGTAACAAAAGTCAAAAAACTGCTGAAAGTCAAAAAGGCCGGGCACACCGGCACGCTCGATCCGATGGCCACAGGACTTATGGTCATCTGCGTAAACAGGGCCACACGGCTTGCATCATATTTTTCCGGACTGGACAAGGAATACAGGGCCGTAATGAAGCTCGGGGAGACAACCGACACACAGGATGCATGCGGAAACGTCATTGAAAAAAAAGATGACATCAGGACGGATCCGGACTCGGTCAGGGACACCCTGAAATCTTTTGAAGGAAACATTTTACAGAAACCGCCGATGTTTTCCGCACTGAAACATAAAGGCAAAGCGCTTTATACGTATGCACGGAAGGGGATCGAGATTGAGCGCAAACCGAGAGAAGTCAACATCCGCCGTATAGATGTCCTAGACATTACACTCCCTTACGTTACCTTCACTGCATTGTGTTCTAAGGGGACCTATATACGGACACTCTGCCACGACATTGGACAGGAGTTAAAGACAGGGGCCCATCTCTCTGCGCTTGAACGGACAGCGATCGGACATTTCAGGATTGAAGACAGCATAA
>JAJRVB010000147.1 GCA_024277515.1 Nitrospirota bacterium
ATGACCGCGTTATTGTTACTGCCTGTACTGCTGTCCGGAATGCATATGTCGCTGCCGGGGTCAGCCATAAGCGCGTTGAATGCGTTAAGTCTTCCGCCTGCCAGGACCCTGTCCGCGAGCGATGATATGAGATCAGCGCTGTTTACGATCATGTTCCGTACCTGACATGAGTTAACAGAAGGATATCTGGAGAGGATCAGTCCGGCTACCCCTGATACATACGGAGCTGACATGGATGTCCCGCTGTAATTCGCATAAGAGAAACTGTTCACATAAATCTCCTGCCTGACAAGCGATATGTTGTCCAGGTACACACCGTCCCCGTTTACCGATTCATCCGAGACTATCCCGAAACCAAAGTAGAACCGGTCGAGTGTTTCCGCTGTATCGGTGAAAGAGAGAGTGGAGTCGGACGTGAAAACGTTTCTTGTTCCGGTCCTCGATGCTGTCCGGTACCAGTGAATTCCGTCAGAAGAGACATTGATGGTCAGATAATCAAACCTGTCTTCAAGCTCCCCCTTCCAGTCAAAGTAAAGGGTGTAAAGATTGTCCTTCACGGAAGAGATGGGGGTCATGTATCCAGCCCATGTTGCCGTATCATTCTCATAATTGCCTCCGGGACTGTCCTGGAGGCTGTTTGTGGAATCAACGCCGGTGGCGTCTGTAACGGCCCACCCGGACCCGCTGCCTCCGCTTTCCCACCCGGAGAGCGGCAAATCTCCCACTGCATGATCAAAGGTTTCTTTACCATAAACAACGACCGGGGCGCTATAATTGAACTGAGGCACTGAACTGAGGATACTTACACCGGGCGCTGCTATGTCTACCGATGCCTTCCCATAATTTGAAAAAAATACAAGGTCATCGCTTGCGTCGGTAGTTGCCACGGAGATAATATTAGTGCTTGCGTAACTTGCCGGATAATGGGGAGATACATCATTGTTCGTGCCGTAATTTCCCGCTGCGCACACCACCACAGCTCCGGAGGCATCGATCGCGTCTTTCAGCGCCTGACTGTAGTTTTTCCCGCCCCAGCTGAGGTTTATAATATGCGCGCCGTTTCTACCGGCATAAAGAATGGCCGAGACCGCATCCGCTGTAGTCCCGGTGCCGTTTATCCCGAGAAAGCGCAGCGGCATGATCTGTGCCTTCCACATGACCCCTGCGATCCCGTCACTGTTATTTCCGGTGGCTGCGATTATCCCGGAGACATGAGTCCCGTGCCCGTGAAAATCCATGGGGTCCGGATCATTTCCGAGAAAGTCCCAGCCGCGGCAGTCATCTATATAGCCGTTGCCGTCATTATCTATCCCGTCGCTGCAGTCCGTTTCTCCGGGATTTGTCCAGATGTTCGCACTCAAGTCCGGATGGTTGTAAGCGACACCGGTATCAACAACAGCTATGACAATATCTCTCGAACCCGTAGTGATGTCCCATGCTTCCGGTATGTCTATGTCCGAGTCCTCTCGTCCCCCGGTCTGTCCCGTGTTGTGAAGGCCCCACAGATTGTCAAAATCGGAATCATCAGGGATTGTATCGATACTTATAATGTAATTCGGTTCAGCGTACTCTACATCCGGGTCCTGAATATAGACTTGGACCGCGTCTTCCACAGTCAGGTCGTCAGGAATCTTTAAAAGATGGACCCCCGCTTTTTTGAAGACCTTCTTCTCTGTCGCGCCGGTCAACGAATGAAGTGCCTCTATCTGATCTGCACCGGTATTCTGCCTGAACTTGACAATCACTTCTCCTGAAACGTATTCCGCGTGACTGTCAGTATGAAATATCAGCAGCCCTGCCATGACAATGAGTGAGCCCCTGATCAGATATGATAAAGTCTTTTTCATTCGCAAAATTAAATACAACGGACTTCAGGAGGGAATCGTAATTTCCTGCTCCTTCCCCTGTTTTTTATTCGGAGAAACCATGAAATTACTTTAATTACCGGAAGTTAACCTGTTTTTACGGCATGTTATAGTGAGGTTGTGAGAATTTTTTTATTTACAAAGCGGGAGTTATGTGATAGATTAAAGATTACACGATATTCCTGATAAATATTCTTTAATCGACAGATTTATATAGCTGTAACTATTCAGTTACGGGTAATAACAGCAGGCAGCAAAAGATCAAATATTTAAAATAAAAAATCAAAATTATGGAAGGGATTTTATAATATAAATAAATCTCCTTAATTTTGATCTTTGGTCTTTAATTTTTACATTTCACTGTCCAAATGATACCTGTTACTGAATCGTTAGATATAAGTTCTATTTATATTGTCTATTCGGTATATATAGAGTAAGGAATAGCTGCTGATAATGCATGAATCAGCAAGTGCCCCCATTTAATAAAATGAAAAAGCGTTGGTCCTCTCAGATATTGATGTGTCTGTTCCTGTTTGGTATCGTTGCCGTACCAGTCTGTCATGGACAGGTAATCACTGAAGACGCAAGGGCGTGGGCCGCGGATGCGCTCAAAAAAGAAAAGTCCCTACAGACAATTGAAGGGGATAAAACCCTTGCTGTCCTTTATTTCAACAACAGGACCGGGCAGAGCGGACTGGATGCCCTACAGAAGGGTCTCACCTTCATGCTTATCACTGACCTCTCAACCGTTAACGGGCTTCAGGTCGTGGAGCGTGTCAAACTGCAGGCGCTTACCGATGAAATGAGGCTTGGGGTCTCCGGACTTGTTGATGCGGGCAGTGTCCCGCGTGTCGGAAGGCTGCTGGGGGCCGAATGGCTGGTGGGCGGAGATATTTCAGGCGATGAAGGGGAGCGCCTTTATGTTGAGTCAAGCCTCCTGGATGTATCGGACACGCAGGTCCTGGGTCAGCCGTCGGCTGAGGGGCTGCTCGCAAATTTCTTTAAGGTGGAGAAGGACCTTCTCTTCAGAATCATCGCGCTGCTGAATATTGAACTTACTCCGGAAGAGAGGGCGCGGCTCGAAAAACCGCTGACAACGGATATGAAGGCCCTGCTTGATCTGTTTAATGCGATCCAGGCGAGTGATCAGGAAAACTACGAAAAG
>JAJRVB010000148.1 GCA_024277515.1 Nitrospirota bacterium
GACCGCACTCAGGGCGGAAATCGGTATGGTCTTTCAGCACTTCAATCTATATCCGCACAAAACAGCAATCAGTAACATAACTCTTGCGCCGCGCAAAGTGAGGGGATTAAACAAGCGCAAGGCAACGGAAAGGGCCCGGAAACTGCTCGAAAAAGTCGGGCTCAGCCATAAGAGTGATGCATTTCCGGTGCAATTGTCAGGGGGCGAGCAGCAGCGCGTAGCCATCGCAAGGAGTCTGGCCATGGAGCCGAAAATCATGCTCTTTGACGAGCCGACCTCAGCGCTTGACCCTGAGCTGATCAATGAAGTCCTTGATGTGATGACCTCACTTGCCAGAGAAGGTATGACCATGGTCGTTGTCACACATGAAATAGGCTTTGCCCAGAAGGTCGCGGACAGGGTCGTATTCATGGACAACGGAGAAGTCATTGAAATAGGCACCCCGCCTGATATTTTTGTAAATCCCCACCATCCGAGAACAAAGGACTTCATGAGCAGCGTATTTCACATTCCTGTCTTTGACGAATCAATAGAGGAGGAATAAATATTTTTGAATTAGCCTATGAGTTTGACTGGGGCATCCCGTTCAGGGAGCCTTATCTCTCGATGATGATTACCGGTGCAAAGCTCACCATGATTCTGATGGTGACCACAACAGTCACCTCGCTCCTGCTGGGCACTGTGATCGCCATCATGAGGATATCAAGGATCACGGTCCTGCGGACATTAGGCTCCATCTATGTAGAAATCTTTCGCAATATCCCGGGCCTGTTCTGGATACTTTTTTTTTATTTCATGTTTCCGGAGCTGCTCCCTTCAAACTGGGGAGCGTATCTTAATTCCCTCGATTATTACCCCGTCATAGCCGGCATAATGGGGCTGACCGTAGACAATGCCTCTTATGTCTCTGATATCCTGCGCGGAGGAAGGCTGGCGATACCGCACGGCCAGAGGGAGGCGGCAATCTCCACTGGACTCAGCCGGATACAGCAGTATCTCCATATCCTCCTCCCCCAGATGTTCAGGGCCGCGCTGCCTCCCCTCGGCACCAGGATGGTACACAACTTTAAAAATACATCCCTCTGCATGGCTATCACCGCCCCTGAAATTACTTGGGCGACACAGCAGATAGAATCTCTTACCTTCCGGGGGATAGAAGCCACAACCATAGCAACGCTTTTTTATATTGCCCTGGCAGGTGTCATGGTTTCCCTTATTATTATTCTTGAAAAGATGCTGAAAATCGACATCTCCAGCATAAGTCATTCAAAGGCCGCAGAATAGCATGGATCTTATCGAGCAATTTTCAAACTTCAATTTTTACCTGCTCGGCCCTTACCCGAGGGGCGATATAGGCGGTCTCATGCTCAACATCATCATGGCATTTCTCGCCATCGGCATAAGCTTTTCATTCGGCATAATACTTGGGTACAGCAGGCTTTCGTGCAGACCGTACATTAAATTCCCGTGCATAGCATACATAGAACTCGTTAGGTCAACCCCGCTGATCATGATAATTTTCTGGTTTTATTTTTTCCTGCCGTATATATTCGGCAGGAACATAACGATATTCTGGAGTGCGGTCATATCTCTCTGTGTGTACGCAGCCGCTTATCAGGCCGAGATCGTCAGGGCGGGCATTATGGCCGTACCCAGGGGACAGCTAGAGGCGGCATTATCGACCGGCATGTCACGGTACGGAGCGATGAGGCATGTTATCCTGCCCCAGGCATTCAAGATGATGCTCCCCTCTTTTGTAAGTTTTTTTGTTTCACTGTTTAAAGATACCTCCATTACTTACATTATTGGTGTTATCGAACTGACTCAGACAGGAATTATCATAAGTCAGCGGCAGCCTGACCGGATGTTAGCCGCGTATGTCAGCATGGCCATCGGCTTCTGGGTCGTCTGTTTCACCATGTCCCGTCTTGCAAGAAGGCTCGAAAAGAGGATCGGCGTATTTGATCTGGAGTCCATCCGGCCGGAGGCCTGCAGGGATGAATTTATGCTCCTGCCCAGGAAAAAAAGGATGGGCGAAGGCATGGAAGAAAACCCCTCATGCGCCCCATCCGATCAGTCATAAAGACCCCTCTTTTTTCTTCTCTTTTGAGGCAGTCAGGAAAGCCAGGAGCGCAATCGCCGCACCAAAGACGCCGACCGGCCAGAACTCACCGCCAAAATTACCGCCTTTCAGGTAATCCACGGCAAGACCAAGAATGGGCGCGATAATCATAATTGAGAATGATTGCGCCTGATTTTCGATTGAAAGCACGGTTGCCCCCTGAGTTTCCGAAGCGTGCTCTTCAAAACGGCTTATAAGGATCGGGTGCCAGAAGTTCTGCAAAAGCCATGAAAGGACAAAACCGAGAATCGCGAGTGTATAAAGCTTGAAATAGAGCAAAGGTAGCAGCATTAAATAGATAAGAAAGCTCGCCCCCCAGAGACGATGTGCCGCACTCTCTTCATCTCCGGCATAGTCACAAAATTTGTGGGCTTTCCGGCTCGCATATGCCGAGGCCATGTAAAGCACAAAATAGACCGCTCCCACAAGGAGAGCGCTTCGCTGTGTTTCATTCAGCATTACTCCTACGGGCAGCGCAAGCGCCGCGCCCTTTAAAATCGGCTGGAGATAATCTTTCGATGCCTTGAAAAATCCCGTAAAACCCATTGACTCAAGCATCAGCCGGCGGAGTGACTTCCGCTTCACCGAGATACTCAGCGATTCCCACAAATGTTTTGTCACGTCCTTTAAAGACACCTTGCCGGTCGGTTGACCGTCAAGCTCTCTTGGATAACCCGTAAAGTTTATGATCCCCGCGATATAGGGAATTATGGAAAAATAAAAAATAGATGTGTAGTTACTGCTTGCCATTACAAAAATTGCAGCCAGTATTACTGAAACAGCAGAGCCGATCTTTGCCCATGAGCGCGTATATCCATAGACTTTTGTCTTTTCTTCAATACGATTCTCCAGACGCAGATAGGTAAAAATCATCGCTTTGTGTGTGCCTGTGCGGAACGCCTCACCTATCGCGAAAAAAAACATTGCAGCAAAAAGCTGCCAGAGCAGACCGCTTAAAGCGAAAATGACAAATGATACAATGTAGGCTGCAAAGGAAAAGATCATCGCCTTGCGCCTCCCGTAAAGGTCGGCTGCCGCGCCGCTCGGGACCTCCATAAGGTTGACGCATATTTCACGGAAGGCAATGAGAAGGCCGATCTCGAAAAAGGACATCCCTTTTTCGAGAAACGCAAGTATCAGGAATGGTTCATAATACTGCTGATTTTTTAAGAATCCATAAAGTGAAAAACGCCTGATCATAATATCCCGCATTTTGTATAAAAAACAAGGAAGGATTTTGCCGTGACAGATTGTAACCAAATTGAGATAAAGTTTTCAAATTGCAAAAGCAGGAAAGTAAAGGCGTCATTTTCAGACTGGGGCAGCAGAAAGGCAAGGGGTCTTGAATTTTAGCGTTGTGCCTGCTTAAGGCGATATTTAACAAGAGCGTTTATGTCTTCGCTTTTCAAATAAGCACACCTTCTTTTTCAGCTGCCTGTGCAAGAAGAGAATAACGTTCAGGGCTTTCCTCCCATTCCTCCCGCGTAAAGACAACCGGGACCACAATAATACCATGTTCAAAACCGGCTTCCCATGCACAGTCGCTGACATATTCAAAATCCGTCTCACCTGAGGATTTATCGAGTGTATGTGTATGGGGTCAAACCTACAATATACATTTTAGAACAGGTTTTTTGAAATAAATTCTCAAAATGATTAAACTTATTCAGGGACATGGCACGGCAATTAAGAATAGAGTATGAAGGAGCATTTTATCATATAACCTCACGAGGCAATCAAAGGGGACTGATATTCTGGGATGAGAAGGATAGAACACAATTCAGAAAGATTATCAAAAGGACAAAAGATAGATACGGATATCTGCTGCATGCTTATGTATTCATGGATAACCACTATCATTTGCTTATAGAAACGCCGCATGCAAATATTAAGCAAATCATGCAAAACATAAATACAAGCTATACGGTTTATGTGAATATAAGGCATAAAAGGCGTGGACATCTTTTTCAAGGACGATATAAGGCATTTATAGTTCACAAGGAGAGTTATCTGCTGGAGTTAGGGCGGTATATACATTTAAATCCTGTAAGAGCAGGTATGGTGCAAAAAGCAGATGATTACAGGTGGAGCAGTTATAAGGAATATGTTAATGGAAAAGTAAAGCATAAAATAACCGAGACGGATGATACGCTCTATTTATTTTCGAAGAAACGATCAGAAGCAATAAAGCGGTATCAAGAGTTTGTCTCTGCCGGGATGAAAAAGGAATCGCCATTGAATGAAGCAGTTGGCAGTGTGTTGGGGGACGAGACATTTACTGGTAGAATGCTTGAATATCTGAAGATCGTTCCTGATAAAAAAGAAATACCCGACATAAAAAGAATTGAAACGAAATATAAATTGGAAGAAGTATTAAGAATCGTAGCCAGATATTATGGGATAAGAGAAGAGGAATTAATCAGCCGAAAAAGATCAACAGCGAGACAACGGAAGATGGCGATTTATCTATGCAAGGTATTAACCACCAGAAAGAATGGAGATATTGGAAGAGCGTTTGGAATAGGTACGCAGGCGGTAACAAATGTAGTGACGGAAATTGAGCATCTCAAAGAAAAAAGGAAAAAAATCGCCTCGGAAATTCTCTCGATTAAAGAATCGATCAATAGCTAAATGTATAATGTAGGTTTGACCCCACACACTTGATCAGTTTGACTTTGGCGGTCTTTGAGTTTACAATATGAAGTATAAACTTAAATAAGAGGTGAGCAGATGAAAGCAACAGCAAAAGATCTTCGTTTTCATTCTCGTGAATTGCTCGATACTGTAAGCAGAGGCGAAGAGGTCATTATTACATATCGTGGACGTCCCTGTGCCAGGCTTGTGCCTATTGAACAAGATTCGAAGATAGAAAAAGAAAAGAAAGAAAATGAATTATTCGGCATCTGGCAGGATAATCCTGATGTAAAGGATGTATACAAATATATACGAAAATTAAGAAAAGGCAGATTTAAAGATGCTTGTTGATACTGATGTCCTGATCTGGTACATGAGGGGCAATAAACGTGCCTTTAAGGCAATTGGGGGAAATACAAATTTTCATATTTCCGTCATTACTTACATTGAACTTGTCCAGGGGATGAGAAACAAGATGGAATTAAATGCATTAAGAAAGTCATTGCGAGGCTGGAACGCGTCCATTATTTATATAACTGAAGAACTTTCAGCAAAAGCCATGTTCTATGTTGAACAACACTATTTAAACCGGTCCGTTGAATTAGCGGATGCATTTATAGGAGCAACTGCCGTGGCGTATGGTTTGCCTCTGTTAACGGGAAATGAAAAACATTATAAACCGCTGAAAGACGTCAGGGTGAAAAGATTTAATCCCTGAGAAGAGGCAAGGGGTCAGACCCGCGGACATGGGACAAATCCATGTATGGGAAGTTCAAACCCACACACTACAAATAAAATCAAAAAATAAGGAGTATGTATGAAGTCGTATGGTTTAAATTCGCGGCGTGGGAAATCACGACCGCAGCAGCGTTCGCATGCATCGACGCGCAGAGTTGTTTCACCTGATGAGAAAAAGTTTCTTGCCGGTACGGCAGTAAATCCGCATGAGCGTATTATTCTTGAGAAGGGCAGTGATGATTTGTCGGTCCGCGCGCTTGATCTTATCTGTCCGATAGGGATGGGGCAGCGTGCCCTGGTCGTATCATCGCCCGGGTCGGGTAAGACGACATTTTTAAGGAATATCAGCAATGCCGTAACAAACGGGTATCCTGACATGAAAGTATATTGCCTGCTTGTTGATGAGCGTCCTGAAGAGGTGACTGATTTTACGCGCAGTGTCGATGCCAGGGTATATTCTTCGTCTATGGACCATAGTCAGGAAAATCATATTAAGGTTGTCGATACGGTTATAGCAGAGGCTTTTAAAGAAGCTGCTTCAGGGCATAATGTGATGATATTGCTTGATTCACTTACGCGTCTGGCACGGGTACATAACTCACAGCACCGGGGCAGAGGGCGTACGATGTCTGGAGGAGTGGGAGCCGGTGCACTTGAAGTGCCGCGCCGTGTTTTTGGCGTTGCCCGCAATGTAGAGGGTATGGGCTCTATAACTATCATTGCGACGATCCTGGTCGATACAGGCAGCGCTATGGATAATGTTATATTTGAGGAGTTTAAAGGCACCGGCAACATGGAACTGGTACTCTCAAAACAGCTGGCGGAGAAGAGGGTGTTCCCGGCAATTGATGTGTCAAAGAGTGCTACCCGGCGTGCTGAGCTTTTGTTTGAGCCGGAAGAGTTCAAACGCCTTGAATTATTGTACCGGGGCATGGCAGCTATGAATCATGTTACTGCAATGGAAAAGCTGATAGAGATGCTTCAGAAATATCCGCACAACAGCGATCTGTTAGACTCATTTAAGGATGTTAAGGGTTAGTTAGAGTCTGTGTATAAAGTGCTGTTTTTGTTTTCGTCATTCCCGAGGTCTTTAATCGGGCATCCAGATAATCGGCAGGTGAGATCCTCCGGCAAATATGTGTTTGAATATTGAA
>JAJRVB010000149.1 GCA_024277515.1 Nitrospirota bacterium
AAAAATTCGTTTCCCGCCGGCGTCCCGACAGAGACCCTCAGACAGCCTCTGGCTGCTCCCTGCATGTCCCTGATCAGGACCCCATTTCTGACAAGGTTTCTGTAGGTCCTGTCCGCATTTCTCACCCTGAATAATATGAAATTTGCATCCGAAGGATATGCCTCTATTCCGTCCATGCTTCCCATCTTCTTTAACAGTGTTTCCCTCCCGGAAATTATCCGTTGTATGTCAGAGCGCAGCCTTTTTTTGTCCTGCAATGCCTCTGCCGCGATTTTCTGTGAAAGGGAGTTCAGGTTAAACGGCAGCCTGACCTTGTTCACCTCATTGATAATGTCGGTGCTCCCGACCAGAAACCCGACCCGCAAACCGGCAAGGCCTGTCTTGCTTAATGTCCTCAGGACAGCAAGGTTCCCGTACTTCTTTGTCAGGGGGATGAAAGATTTTTTATCCGAAAAGGGCTGATACGCTTCATCAACGATGACGAGTCCTTTTGACTGCTTGATGATTTTCAGTATCCTGCTTTCCGTAAAACAGTTGCCGGTCGGGTTGTTGGGAGAACTCAGAAACGTCAGTTTTGGGCTTTGTTTTTTTATTGTTTCGGTGAATGCCCGGGTATTGAGATCGAATTTTCTGTCGAGCGGGACCTCAACCGTTTTTTCCCCGAGGGCCTGCGAGATAATTCCATACATGGAGAATGTAGGCACAGGGTAGAGCACCGGCCCGCCGAATGTCGTGATTAAATTATAGATCAGCTCATCAGAGCCGTTCCCATGCAGGATGTTTCCATGCTTCATCCTGAATTCGCGTGCAAAAAGCCTTCTCAATAATTTCGCTTCAGGGTCAGGGTATATATTCGTCCTGACCGATTTTAACACCGTACGTCCATAGGGGCTTTCATTCGCATCGAGCTTGACCCTGCAAGGGATTTCTTTTGCCTTATATGCTCTGAGTGAACGTATATTCGGTTTTACGAGTTTCTTAATATCCATAACGCAGAATTATAACACAAGCACTTTGTGATTTAGTGCAGCGCCTTGAAAATGCTCAGGACTTATGATGGGGAATCTTCGAGTCCGGATAAAAACTGGTGCACACAGAGCGGCAGGTCCCTGCTGTACCCTCCTTCAAGCACGGCAAATGCCGGTTTGTTCAAATCGGCCAGAAGCCTGCCGATTTCTTTGAACGTTTCCTGTTCCAGAGAGAGACTCGCAATGGGATCTATCCTGTATGAATCGAATCCTGCGGAGATGGCAAGCAGGTCCGGGTCGAACTTTTGCACTGCGTCTAACCCTTTGCTGAACACCGACAGGAACTGCTCAGGGCCTGTACCGGATGCAAGGGGATAGTTGATGCAGTTGTCCCGGCTTCTCTGACCGGTCCCGGGATACAGGGGGCTTTGGTGGAGCGAGAGATACAGAACACCTTCCTTCCCCATCATTATGTCTTCAGTGCCATTACCGTGATGACAGTCAAAATCCACAATCGCAACCCTCTCAATATCCCCCATGGCCATAACGGATGCTATCGCGATATTATTGAAATAGCAGAACCCCCCAAGGTTGTTCCGCGTGGCGTGATGCCCCGGAGGCCTCATAAGGGAGAATGCCTTCTCGCCGCTTTTCAGGCAGTGCATTGCTGCCTCGACAGCAGCGCCCGCTGATAATTTTGCAATTTCATATATCTCAGGATGGGCAGGGGTATCGAAATCAAGGAAACTTCCTTTTTTTACGATGTCCAGTAACTCCTCTGAATGGACCAGCAGAATATCCTCATCAGAGCAAGGAGCGGGATTTGTAAATGCATAGCCTTTCTCTTCAAGATATTCATAAGTGCTCCGGGCACGGACCGGTGATTCCGGATGTCCGGACTGGGAATATCCTAAACATTCTGGCGAATAAAATATTTTCATATGACTTTAATTATATATCAATTTCCATCAAATCCTCAGCCAGTATAATATCTCCCTTAAAAGACTCACTGCTTTCCATGATCCTTTCACTGTCCGATGAGTCAGCCGGATAGATATGGGACAGGAGCAGTTTTTTTGCGCCTGCGCCCTGAGCGACCAGACCGCACTCCCTTGCACTGAGATGTCCCTTTACCTTCATTGAGTCAGGGAATGAGCAGTCCGCTATGAGAAGGTCTGTGTCTTGCGAAAGTTCTATGATCCCATGGTCAATATCCGCATCACCGGTAAAGACAACGGACCCGGTCCCATGTTCGAATCTGTATGCAATGCTGTCCTCTGAATGAACAGTTTTTGCGGTTGCAACATGAAACGGGCCGTAATCCAGTGCATTATGAACTTCAACTGTCTTTATAACACAAAACCTTGGATGCCCCAATACCGGGACGATGGTATGCTCATAATATTCTGCAAAGTCAGCAGGCCCGAATATGGACAGGTCTTTTCCCCTCCTGAAATTCGGCGTGGCAAGAAGCGCCTGAATCAGGGGCATCAGGTCTGAAAAATGGTCAGGATGTGTATGGGTGATAAAGACCGCATCCAGTTCTTTATAACTTCTGCCCGCTTTTTCGAGCTGCAGAAGCGTTCCGCTTCCGCAATCCACGAGCACCTGACAACCGTCAGCCTCCAGATAATAGCCGGGGGCGTTTCTGAGTAATGACGGCACACATGTTCCACTGCCTAATACAATAAGTTTCATTATT
>JAJRVB010000150.1 GCA_024277515.1 Nitrospirota bacterium
AGAGACCATTTAATAAAGGGCATCACAGAATCAGGTGTTGACGTCATCGACCTCGGACTCTGCCCGACCCCCCTTCAGTATTATTCACTTTACACGCTTTCTGTAGACGGGGGCATTATGATTACAGGCAGCCACAATCCCCCCGAGTTCAACGGGTTTAAACTGAGTGTGGGCAAGGGGACCATTTTTGGAGACGCGATCCAGGCCCTCAGAAAAATCATAGATGCGGAAGATTTCAGGAACGGAAGCGGCGCTGTGGAAGAGTACCCCATTATTAAGGACTATATTGATTTTGTGAAGGGCAAGTTTGAGAGTATGTCCGGTATCAAAGTCGTTGTTGATGCAGGAAACGGCACCGGAGGGATAGTTGCACCCGAAATAATGAGGTCCCTCGGGGCTGATGTAGTTGAACTGTATTGTGAACCTGACGGCAGGTTTCCGAACCATCACCCCGACCCTACCTTGCCGGAAAGCCTTGCCCCTCTGATCGCCAGGGTCAGGGAGGAAAAAGCGGTGCTTGGCATTGGTTATGACGGGGATGCCGACAGGATCGGTGTTGTTGACGAGGAAGGCAGTGTAATATGGGGCGACGGGCTGATGATCATCTTTTCCCGCGACATCCTGAAAGACAATCCCGGGGCAAAAATTATCGGGGAAGTCAAGTGCTCCCAGACACTGTATGATGATATCGCCGCTCACGGGGGGACCCCTATAATGTGGAAGACCGGCCACTCCCTTATTAAAGAGAAGATGAAGAAAGAAGATGCGCTGCTTGCGGGGGAGATGAGCGGACACCTGTTTTTTAAACACAGGTACTTCGGGTATGACGATGCAATATATGCAAGCCTGAGGCTTATGGAAATCATAAGGAAAAATGGGGAGCCATACAGTACAAAGGCGCTTTTAAAAGATGTCCCTGATGTTGTTGCGACCCCTGAGATCAGGATTGACTGTCCTGATGATGTGAAGTTCAAAATTGTTGAGAAGGCACGGAATGCGTTCAATGAATATGAGTCAATCACCATTGACGGCATACGTATCAGATTTGACGACGGCTGGGCGCTGATCAGGGCATCAAATACTCAGCCGGTCCTTGTCCTGCGTTTTGAGGCGCGGACCAGTCGGCGGCTTGATGAGATCAGGCATTTTGTGGAAGAAAGGCTTAACAGGATAATCGATGAGTGCAGGGCATGATAACCCTGAGGGACAGGGAGGGGCCTCTCAAATGAGTGCATATCAGTATGACCACCAGACGATAAAAGGCTTTATCATCTCCTCTGTTTTCTGGGGAGTTGTCGGGATTATAATCGGCCTCTGGATTTCGATCCAGATGTGGCAGCCGTCATGGAATGTGGCGCCGTATTTTACGTTTGGAAGATTGAGGGTAGTGCATACAAACATTCTTGGATTCGGATTTGGTGTCGGGGCGATTTTCGGCCTGAATTATTACATCTCCATGAGACTGACAAAAAGGCCGCTGCTCTTTCCAAAACTGGCCCGGTTTCATCTCTATCTGTTTAATACGGCAATAGCCCTGGCAGCGGTCAGCCTGTTTGCGGGGATGAACCAGTCCCTTGAATATGCAGAACTTGAGTGGCCGCTTGATATAGGGATTGTTGTCCTCTGGATCATATTTGCCGTCAATCTTTTCGGGACCATCATCAAGAGGAAAGAAGAGCAGATGTATATATCGCTGTGGTATATCATCGCGACGGTCATCGCCGTAGCGGTCCTGTATATAGTAAACAACCTTTCTGTCCCTGCCGGTCTGTTTAAATCATATTCCCTGTTTGCCGGGATAAACAGTGCGAATGTCCAGTGGTGGTATGGACATAATGTAATCGGATTTATATTTTCAACCCCAATTCTTGCAATGTTCTATTATTTCCTGCCAAAATCCACAGGTCTTCCCATATACAGCCACAGGCTTTCCATTATCTCTTTATGGTCGCTTGTGTTTGCGTATCTCTGGACAGGGGCGCACCATCTTGTATACACACCGCTGCCTGACTGGATACAGACACTGGCGATCGTATTCACGATATTCCTGATAGCGCCCTCGTGGGGGTCTGTTGTGAACGGCTTCTATACGGTAGCGCCTGACTGGTCAAAGATGAGGACAAATTACCTCACGAAGTTTTTTATATTCGCTATCACCTTCTACGGGCTCCAGACGGTCCAGGGGCCGACGCAGGGGCTGAGGGTCGTCAGCCAGCTGATCCATTACACTGACTGGGTCCCCGGACATGTGCACATGGGCACGATGGGATGGGTGACGATGACGGTGTGCGCGTCAATTTATTATGTTATTCCCAGGATATATAAAACAGAGATATACAGTGTGAAGGTGGCAAATTCCCATTTTTATCTGGTGCTGATCGGGCAGCTTATTTTTTCTGTTTCCATGTGGATTACCGGTATTCAGCAGGGGGCGCTCTGGAAAGCGGTCACACCTGAAGGGACACTCAAGTATACATTTATGGAAACGCTTGTGAAGAATTATCCCTTCTGGCAGATGCGGACAGTGGGGGGCCTGATATTTGCGGCGGGCATGCTCTTTTTTGTTTATAACATAGCTATGACAATTCGCAGTGGTAATGCCATTTCGGGACCAGCATCAAAGGGGGTGAGATAATGGCGGGAGATATTTATAAAAAACCGGTCATGTTTGCGATTGTCTCAACGGCTGTCATTCTGATCGGCACGGCGGTCACCATGTTTATCCCCATGATGACCGCGCAGATGCATCCCAGGATTGAGGCGCTGAAACCCTTTACACCCCTCCAGCTTGCGGGGAGGGACATTTACCAGAGAGAGGGCTGTAATAACTGCCATACCCAGACCGTAAGACCGCTCAGGACAGAGGTGATGCGGTATGGGGAGTATTCAAAGGCTGGAGAGTTTGCGTATGACCGGCCCTTTCTCTGGGGGTCCAAGAGGACAGGCCCCGACCTTGCAAGGATCGGAAAGAAGTATCCTGATGCCTGGCACTACAGGCACTTTGAGAACCCAAGGAAGTTTTTCCAGGAATCCAATATGCCTGCTTACGGCTGGCTGAAGGAGAACAATCTGGACCCGGGAGATGTGAAGGGCCACATGGACGTCCTTGGCTTCAGTTACTCGGAAGAGGAGATATCCCTGCTCCAGGAAAGAAATGAACTTGATGCGCTCGTTGCGTATGTTCAGGTAATCGGCACATCGATTCCCAGGAGGCGGGCGGTCAGGACCCAGGGAAAAACCACAACAGCAGAGATTAAAAATCCGCTGGCAGGGAATCAGGCAGCTATTATTGCAGGCAGGGACCTGTTTGAAGAAAACTGTTCTGACTGTCACGGTGAAGACGCAGAAGGCGATATCGGCCCGAGCCTCATAGATGATGTCTTTCTGTATGTGGAGGGTGATCTTGCAGACGATGATTACTTTGAGCTGATCAACAACGGCACGGAAGAGGGGCATGTTGAGGAAGGAAGGACAATGAAGGGCGGGATGCCTGCTTTTGTGGGGGACATGAGCAGAGAGGAGATGTGGTCTGTTATTTCCTATATCAGATATTTGAAAAATAAACAGGAGGGAAAAAATCGTGACGGATGACCTGGATAATATAGAGGACTTTGAAGCAAAAGAGACGGCAGGAAAACTCCCGATAGGCTGGCTTATCCTCTTCTGGGGATTAATCATCTGGGGAGTCTACTATTTTATTGCCTATACCCCGGGGATCAGCGGGTGGTCCCAGGCAAAGGCGTATGAGGAGTCTGTAAGAAAATAGAATTCAAGATTAAAGATTCAGGATGACAGATCAAATCTCAAAAGCGAGGAGCTGAATGGATATTTCAATTGTTGCTACAATCGGCTTTACTGTTATCGCGGTAATCGGAATTCTGATTATCTTTTTTGCTTCAAAAAAAGGAAATTAAAGGGGACATGCGATGGCTTATTTTACGTTCGGACTCTCACTGGTCATAATTTTTGCAGTAATAATCGCTTATTATTATTCCAGAAAAAGAGACAAAAGCGTCGAGGCCCCCAAATATAAAATGCTTGAGGATGATGACTGGGAAGATACGTCCCAGGGGTGAAATGAAAGCACTCATCAGCATAGTAGTTATAATCGGACTTGCAGCTGTCGCAGGTTCCATAATCGTCGGAGTCAACAGTTTTAACGGTACGGTCACTGAGAACCCGTATGAAGAAGGACTCCGATGGGACGAGATGCACCGCAGGGAAAGTGAACCGGGATGGACGGCCGGTATAAGGAACGTTCTGTATAGAACAGGTGGTAATGATATGGTTATCTCAGTCAGTGATAATTACGGCAATCCTCTCGAAGATGCTGCAGTATCAGTAATTACAGGGAGGTCAGCCACATCGAAATATGACAGGACTTTCAATGCAGCAGCAGCAGGAGACGGACTGTTCAGCGCTGAGGTCACTTTCCCTGTATACGGATACTGGGATGTTACAATTGTAGTGGTTCAGAACCCGGACACTATGAGATTTCAGAAAAAAATATTTGTAGAAAAGAGGGATGCAGATAATGAAAAAGGGAAGTAGCCTGAGTTCCGGGTAGCATTGTTTCATGGAATCTGCGTATGTGCTGGCCCTGACAACGGGGCTCCTGGGAGGGACGCATTGTATCGGTATGTGCGGTCCGCTTGTAGCCTCGTACACGCTCGACAGCGCAGGAGACAGAGATGGTAAAATAAAGGCCTTCAGGGATATTATCCCGCACCTTCTGTATAACACGGGACGGATTATGAGCTATGGATTTATAGGTGCATTTATGGGCCATGCCGGATCATTCATCAACGGGATCTCGGGCATTCAGAGCGTGACGGCGATGGCGGCCGGGGCGTTCATGATACTGATGGGTGCAAACATTTCAGGCGTCTTTCCCGGTACCGCGTGGCTCGAAAAGCGGAACAGCATCATATTGAAGGCAGGGCGGGAACTGTTTCACGCAGAATCCGTCTGGAAGTATTATGTCCTGGGCTCTCTGTTTGGTTTTCTCCCCTGCGGCCTCTCTTACAGTGTGTTTGTTGCTGCTGCAGCAACCGGAAATCTTGTATCCGGTATGATGCTGGCGCTGCTGTTCGGACTGGGGACCTTCCCGTGGCTGATGCTGTTCGGGGCCGGGACGTCCTATCTGAGTGCAGGCATAAGGGGGGTCCTGTACAGGACCTCAGGGATTGTTGTGGCAGGTATGGGGATACTATTTCTGATAAGGGGCATCCGCTTATATGCGTAACTGTGATCACTGTCTGCTCGAATTTTCAGAGTCGGATGCAGTTCATGAAACGATAGCCGGACAGGAAAAGGTCTTTTGCTGCCATGGATGCAGTGGTATTGCCAGGCTTATCAGTGATGAGGGGCTTGATGCATTTTACAGCCGCAGGAACAGTTCGTGGACTCCCGGGCCACCTGAGGACAATACTATAGATCCTGCTGCATTCTCAGACGGGCTGAAACAGGAAGACGGAAAAACAGAGGCAGACATCATCCTTGACGGTATCAGGTGCTCATCCTGCATCTGGCTTATAGAGAAGATACTGCAGAAGACGGAGGGGGTGATATACGCAAAGGTTAATTATGCCACGCACAGGGCAAGGATCAGGTGGTCATCCGCAGTAACGGACATTGGCAGGATTGCCGCGAGAATCCAGGCGGCAGGATATACACCGAAGCCTTTTTTTGCCGGTTCCCATGAAGAGGAACTAAGGAGACAGCAAAGGGACCTGCTGGTGAGGCTCGGGACCGCGGCTTTTTTTTCGATGCAGCTTATGATGTATTCGATCGCCCTGTATGCGGGATACTTTCAGGGGATTTCCGAAGGGAATAGAAGGGCGCTCCAGTTGCTCTCGCTTTTACTTGCAACGCCCGTGTTGTTTTATTCGGGAGTGCCCTTTGGAAAGGGCGCGGTCAGGGGGATAAAAAATCTTGCCTTCAATATGGATGTCCTTATCGTCACCGGGGCAGGCTCGGCATATGTGTACAGCATATATCAGATAATTGCAGGGGGCGAGGTGTATTTCGACACTGCAGCTATGATAATAACGCTCCTTCTGCTCGGCAGATATATAGAGACAGAGGCAAAGGGGAGGGCATCCCAGGTGATAATGGGACTCCTCTCTCTGAATCCAAAAGAGGCGAGGGTGGTAAGGCAGGGATCAGGTCGGAATCAACTCGATCCGAGGGTCAGGTCGGAATCGACTCATGACGAGGATCAGGGCGGGGGTAAACATAACGATACACTGGATGAAAAGTTCGAGATAGTTACAATATCTTCAATCAAAGAGAATGATTTGGTACAGGTTCAGCCCGGAGAGCGGGTTCCCCTTGACGGAATCGTAATTGAAGGCGTGTCTGAGGTGGATGAGTCCATGTTGACCGGAGAGTCTTCTCCTGTTAGCAAGACAGAGGGCAGCGAGGTGTTCTGCGGCACACAGAATCTTAACGGGAATATTATTTTTCAGGTCAGCAGGGCCGGTGGGGATACGGTCCTTTCCCGGATTGTAAAGGCGGTTGAAGACGCTCAGGCAAGGCAGGCCCCTGTGCAGGCGCTTGCTGACAGGGTTGCCGGATATTTTGTGCCTGCTGTCCTGCTGCTGAGCCTGATCACGGGTCTTGCGTGGTTTTTTTACGGAAGCGATATGGATATAGTAATTATGACCGCTATATCCGTTCTCGTTATCGCATGTCCCTGTGCACTCGGACTTGCAACCCCTCTTGCCGTTCTCATCGGGACAGCAGGTAGCGTTTCACAGGGAATATTAATCAGGGGAGGCGATATCATTGAGAAGGCCGCGCATATAAACACCGTGGTGCTGGACAAGACAGGTACCATTACAGAAGGCAGGCCGGAGCTTGTCTCATACAGGGGAATCGGTGTCCCTGACAAAGAGGCGCTGCGAATTGCTTATTCCCTCGAAAAGCTGTCGGAGCATTCCATCTCAGGGGCAATTTTACAGGCTGCAAAAGAGATGAAGGCATATGATGTTGCCGAATTTACCGCATGCCCCGGCCGGGGGGTCAGAGGGAGCATTGACGGAAAGGATGCAGTGCTTGGCAGCAGGGACTTTATCGAAACAGAAGGCATATGCAGCAGTATCGAGACAGTGCTCAACGATGAGCTTATCTCCCGGATACACGCTGACGGGCAATCGGGCGCTACTGTTATTTATCTCTCATATGACAGAAAGCTGACCGGCTTTTTTGCTGTTTCCGACAGGCCAAGAAAAGAGGCGGGAGAGGCTGTTGCCTTATTAAGGGATATGGGGAATGATGTGATCATGATAACGGGCGACAGCAGGAATACGGCTGCAACGGTTGCCCGTGCTGTGCATCTTGGAGAAAGTAAAGTAATGGCATGCCGGTCTCCGCTGCAGAAGGCCGGGGCGATAGAAGACATGCAGAAGAAAGGAAGAAAAGTTATAATGGCAGGCGACGGAATAAATGACGCCCCCGCTCTTGTACAGGCTGACGTCGGCATCGCGGTAGGCAGGGCAACGGACATCGCACTTGAGAGCGCAGATATGGTGTTAATGAGGGATGACCTGAGGCTTGTGGCGGATGCGGTCATGCGTTCAAGAAAAATATACAGCGTCATCAGGCAGAACCT
>JAJRVB010000151.1 GCA_024277515.1 Nitrospirota bacterium
CCGGACAGGGCGATATCCGTCTATAGAAGCGCCCTGCGCATCATACAGTTACGGCTGCGTGAAATAAATACAGGAAGACTCGAAATCAGGAGGGAGCTGAATTTCAATCCCGATGTTCAGGTCCAGGCCATGCAGGACGATGACATGGAGCTTGCGGATGAAGAGTGGCGGTTAAAAGAGAGCGAAGACAAAATAAAAATCAGACTGCATGAACTGCTTAATAAAGAATGAGCGGCCCAGCCAATAACAAATGTCAAAGCCCCAATGCCAAATGAATGTTAAAATCCTAATTTCAAAAAAGCACTTATGTCCTTGAACTCTCCTCGTGCTCTGTGTTTAACCTTCAAACAGGTCTCCGCTTTTTCCGTTTGTATCCACGTCCTTTTCAGCCACCCGTGCAACACTGACGACAGTGTCATTCTCTGCAAGGTCGATAAGCCGGACCCCCTGGGTGGCACGCCCGATAATGGAAATGCTCTTTGCCCTGGTGCGTATTGTCTTGCCGCTACCCGCGATAATGATAATCTCATCATCATTCTTTACCTGGAGGACACCAACCACCTTGCCGTTTCTTTTGGTGACCTTGATCGTTAATATCCCTTTACCGCCCCTGCTCTGCAGCCTGTATTCCTCGGCCTTTGTGCGTTTTCCGTAGCCGTTTTCCGTTACGGTAAGGAGCGTTGTATCCGGATCAAGCACATCAACCGACACGACTTCGTCATCCTCTTTCAGGCGTATTCCGCGGACTCCCTGAGCGACCCGTCCGACCGCCCTGACATCGGATTCATTAAACCGGATTGATAATCCGCTTCTGGTGCTGAGATTGATGTCTTTGCTCCCGTCAGTCAGCCGGACGCCGATAAGCTCATCCCCGTCCTGAAGATTTATCGCGTTAATACCGGTTGAACGCGGATGGCTGTATGCGGCAAGCGCGGTCTTTTTGACAACACCATTCTTGGTCGCCATAATAAGAAACCTGTCTTCCTTGAATTCCTTTATTGGAAATACCGCTGTAATGCGTTCGCGCGGGGATATCTGCAGCAGGTTTACAATGGCCTTGCCCTTTGCAGCCCTTCCCATTTCAGGGATCTGATAGATCTTGAGCCAGTAAATCCGGCCCAGATTACTGAAGAACAGGACATTGTCGTGGGTGGACGCCAGAAACAGGGTCTCAACAAAATCCTCTTCCCTGGTTTCCATTCCCATCGCACCCTTGCCGCCCCTGTGCTGGCTTCTGTAGAGGTCCAGCGCGTTTCTCTTGATAAAGCCGTTATGGGAAATGGTGACCACCATTTCTTCTTCCGTGATGAGGTCTTCAATCGTGATGTCCGCAGCTTCTCCGGTTATCTCGGTCCGCCGCTTGTCAGCATATTTTTTTCTGATCTCAAGCAGCTCCTCTTTTATGATATTATCTACAAGCCCGGGGCTCGCAAGAATGCCCTTCAGCCGCTTGATCTCCTTAAGTATCTCCCCGTGCTCCTTCACGATCTTGTCCCGCTCCAGGCCGGTCAGTCTCTGCAGCCTCATTTCAAGGATCGCCTTTGCCTGGATCTCCGAGAGCGGAAACCCGGTCATCAGACCGTTGAGCGCATCCTCCGGGCTCCTGGACGCCCGGATCAGTTTGATAATCGCATCAAGGTTATCAAGCGCGATCTTCAGGCCCTCGAGTACATGGGCCTTTTCCTCAGCCTTTCTCAGCTCGAACTTTGTCTTCCTGACAGTGACATCGCGTCTGTGTGCCAGAAACAGTGAAAGCATATTCTGAAGGTTCAGTATCTTCGGCTGGCCATTGACAATTGCGAGCATGTTAATGCCGAACGTAGACTCCATGGGAGTATGTTTGAAGAGCTGATTCATGATTACCTGGGGAATCTCTCCCCGCTTCACCTCCATCACGATCCTGATGCCGTGTCTGTCGGACTCGTCTCTGAGATCGGAGAGGCCTTCAATCTTTTTGTGGCGCACCAGCTCGGCGATCTTTTCTATCAGCCTGGCCTTGTTTACCTGATACGGGAGTTCGGTCACGATGATGCTATGGTTTTTTTTGTTCTCCTCCACTTCTACCTTTGCCCTCATCCGGACAATGCCCCTGCCGGTGGTATATCCGTCAAGAATACCCTTTTTCCCGTGAATACTGCCGCCGGTGGGAAAGTCAGGTCCCTTGATCTTTTTCATCAGCTCCCTGATCGTTATGTCCGGCTTGTATATCATCTTCAACAGTCCGTCCACTACCTCGCCAAGGTTGTGAGGGGGTATATTTGTGGCCATGCCCACTGCTATGCCCGAAGAACCATTGATAAGGAGGTTCGGCACCTTGGCGGGCAGGACAACCGGTTCGGTGGTGGTCTCATCATAGTTCGGCGTGAAATCCACGGTTTCCTTGTCAATATCAACGAGCATCTCCTCGGCGATCTTTGTCATACGTGATTCAGTATAACGGTAAGCCGCTGCGCGGTCGCCGTCAATGGAGCCGAAGTTTCCCTGGCCGTCAACGAGCATATATCGCATGTTAAAGTCCTGGGCCAGCCGCACAAGGGTGTCGTACACAGCGGAATCGCCATGGGGGTGATACTTTTTCAGGACTTCACCCACCACGCCGGCGCATTTTGAATACTTCTTGCCGGGGGTCAGTCCCTCCCTCAGCATCGCATAGAGTATTCTCCGCTGAACCGGTTTCAGGCCGTCTTTCACATCAGGTAATGCCCTCCCCACGATAACGCTCATCGCGTAATCAAGGTAGGACGTCTTCATCTCTTCTTCAATATTTATCGCCAGTCGTACCATGTAATCTCCTAAAAACAGACAAAGAATTTCGACCGAAAAGTATGAAGTTTTTTGTCTGTGCTCTGTTATCTGTGTTCTTTAACGCTGATGTTATATATCCAGGTTCTTCACCTCAAGCGCATGCGTGGCTATAAATTCTTTTCTCGGCTCAACTTGGTCGCCCATGAGCGTGCTGAAGATCTCTTCCGCCTTGATTATGTCATCAACAGTCACCTGCAGAAGCGTCCTGTCTTCAGGGTTCATGGTCGTGTCCCACAGCTGCTGCGGATTCATCTCGCCAAGGCCCTTGTAACGCTGAATGTAGACGCCCTTTTTTGCGATGGTCAGGATGAAATCAAATAGCTCTCTTGAGCTGCCGAATTCATGCGTCTCGCCTTTGTGCTGTACATTATACGGCGGATGCCCCAGCCCCCTGAGTTCGTTAAAAAGGTTTTTCAGCTCCCTGAATTCCGGTGAGGCAAAAAAATCATCATCAATGGTCAATCTGTAACCGTCTCTTTTCAGCAGGATACGGAAGGCCTGGTGCTCTTCATCTTCCCTGATATCTTCGGAAAGGTCAGGGAATTCTTTTTTGAGCTTATTGATAAGCCCGGTGCATTCCTTTTTCTCTTTGAGAAGGTCCCTGTTCAGTTCATAATGAAGGAGCGCCTTGATCACCGCAGTGTCGTTTTTACGTATGGCAAACCATTCGAGCAGTTTCTCGAATTTCGAAAGGTGCTTTATATAGGGAATGATCTCTTTACCCGCCAGGCTCTTTCCGTTGTGAATTTCAATATCATCAACCGCCATCTCGAAGAGCATGTTCTCAAGCTGGCCCTCACTCTGTATATAACGCTCCGACTTGCCCTTCTTTACCCTGAACAGTGGCGGCTGGGCAATGTAAAGGTATCCCTTTTCGATCACCTGCGGCATCTGCCGGAAAAAGAACGTAAGGAGAAGGGTCCTTATATGGGCACCGTCCACGTCAGCATCAGTCATAATGACGATTTTATGGTATCGCGCCTTTTCAATATTAAAGTCCTCGGAACCGATGCCTGTGCCGAGAGCCGTAATCAGTATCTTTATTTCATCCGAATTGAGCATCTTGTCAAAGCGCGCCTTTTCAACATTGAGGATCTTTCCCTTCAAGGGAAGGATCGCCTGGGTATGCCTGTCCCGGCCCTGCTTTGCAGAGCCCCCGGCGGAATCACCCTCAACGATAAAAATCTCGCTCAGTTCGGGGTTTTTTTCCGCGCAGTCCGCCAGTTTGCCCGGAAGCCCGCTGTCCTCAAGCGCGCCTTTTCGTCTCGTCAGTTCCCGGGCCTTTCTGGCGGCCTCTCTCGCCCTTGATGCCTGAATTGCTTTTTCAACGATCTTCTTCACGACCCCCGGGTTGGTCTCAAAGTAATGACCGAGGATATCGTTCACAATAGATTCCACAATACCCTTTATTTCACTGTTGCCGAGCTTGGTCTTTGTCTGTCCCTCGAATTGCGGGTGGGGCAGTTTCACACTGATGATAGCGGTCAGTCCTTCGCGTATGTCATCGCCGCTGATCGAGTCTTTTGCGCTCTTCAGCAGGCCGGAGGACGCAGCATAACTGTTGGTCGTCCTTGTAAGCGCCGCCTTGAATCCGGCCAGGTGGCTGCCCCCCTCCTTGGTATTGATATTGTTTGCAAAGGAGTGAAGGGTTTCCGTATAGCTGTCATTATACTGAATTGCCACCTCGACCGTAACATTATCTTTTTCTTTCAGGATATAAATCGGCTTCGGGTGAAGTGTTGTTTTATTTTTATTGAGATGCTCGACAAAAGAGAGAATACCTCCTTCATACATAAACGTTTCTTTTCTGTTGCTC
>JAJRVB010000152.1 GCA_024277515.1 Nitrospirota bacterium
GAGCCAGAGGGAACTGCTTATAAAAGAACTTCTCGAAAAAGGGAGTCTCAATAACTGCGAAGTTGAGTTTATCAAAAAAAATGGAGATACATTTCAGGGTCTCCTGAGCGCGGTGCTCGAATGTGACATAATATCAGGAATGATAATAGACATCAGTGACCGCAAGAAGATGGAGAACGAACTTGCAAAGTTCAGGTTTCTCAGCGAGAATTCAAGTGACGCCCACTTTTTGCTTGGACGGGACGCAAAGTTTCTGTATGCGAATGAAGCCGCCTGTAAAATGTTCGGTTATTCAAAAAATGAATTCTTGACGTTAAGGGTCAAGGATGTTGATGTTCTTTACGATATTTCAAAGTATGGGGAGCTGTTTGATCTGATACAAAAGGAGAAAATACCTCCTATTGAAACCACAAACAGGAGAAAAGACGGGACACTGTTCCCGTCAGAGATTACCGTAACGGGTCATCAAATTGACGGCAAGCCATATATGTTTGCTGCACTCAGAGATATAACCGAACGCAGACGGCATGAAGATAAATTGAAGGCATCCCATGATGAGCTAGAAAAGCTTGTCAATGAAAGGACTGAGGAACTCGAAAAGATTAATAAAGAACTGCGTGATAATTACGATAAGCTTCGCGCGTCACGGGATGCATTATATCAGAGTGAAAAGCGGTTCCGTCTGGCAGCAAAGGTTACATCAGATCTGATCTGGGAGGGTGATGTGAGGACAGACAGTCTTCACTGGTTCGGTGATATTGACGAAGTCCTTGGGTATGAGAGCGGTGAGTTCCCCCGATCAGTTTCGGGCTTTAACGCCTGTATCCATCCTGAAGACCGTGATGCCGTTAATGACGCCATAGATAAAGCGATTGAATCAGGGGAGGATTTCCATGCTGTGTTTCGAATGAAATGCAGGGACGGCACATATCGATACTGGGAGGAGCGCGGCAGGCCGATTGAATTCGAGAAAGGCCTGGCAGTGAAATGGGTCGGATCGGTAACGGATATCACAGAGCACATAACGGCTGATGAGACTCTCAGGGAAAGTGAAAAAAGGTTCAGGTTGCTGGCTGAGGTTGCATTTGACGGGATCGCTGTGTCGGAGAATGGGGTGTTTAAGGACCTGAATAATGAGTTTGCTGAAATGTTCGGATATACTGCCTCAGAGCTGCTTGGAAAGGAGTCGGTGTTGCTTGTGGAGCCGGGCCGCCGCCAGGATGTTTATCAAAAAATGCTTGCAGGTTATGATACCATATATGAGACCATCGGCCTGAAAAAAAACGGAAAACTGTTTCCTATTGAAGTCTCAGCCAAAAATTTTAATTATCAGGGACGTATCCTGCGGGTCTCGGCTGTCAGGGACATCACCAAACGCAAGAGGGCCGAGGAAATCCTTAAGCAGAGCAGGGAAAAATACAGGGACCTGTCTGAGCAATTCAATGTTCTCCTTGACGCAATCCCTGATAATTTGATACTTCTCTCTCCTGACCTGAAGATACTCTGGGCCAATAAGGCCTTTGCTTCCAGCGCGGGAAACAGGGAGTCGCATGTAAAAGGCAAACACTGCTACAGGTGCTGCTGCAGGATTTCATCTCCCTGCAAAAACTGCCCGGCCCTGAAGTGTTTCAAATCCGGAAAGGAAGAAATAACCCGGATTATGAGCAATCAGGGTCGGGTATTTGACAAGAGGGCATTTCCTGTCAAAGGCGAAGACGGCACTGTAATCAATGTGATAGAACTTTCGAGAGATGTTACTGCTCAGGTCCATATGGAAGAATAAGCAAACCTTGTTCAGTCCCGGTTGATACAGGCCAATAAAATGACGTCCCTCGGGACTCTTGTTTCAGGGGTTGCTCATGAAATAAATAATCCCAACAGTTATATTATGAACAATGCACAGGTCTTCAGCGAGGTCTGGAATGATGCGGTCAGGATCATGGACGATCACTACCTAAATAACAGGGACCTTTGTCTTGCCGGGGTCCCTTTTGAAGAAATGCGCAAAATAGTCCCAAAACTGCTTTTCGGGATTAATGACGGGGCAGTAAGGATAAAAAAGATTGTGGACAACCTGAAAGACTTTTCCCGTCCTGAAAAATCGCGTCTTGACGGGAAAGTCGACATCAACAGGGTGATCATGACATCCACCTCGATACTTGAAGCTCACATAAAAAAGCATACGAACCAGTATCTCCTGAAGTGCGCGGAATCCATCCCTTCTCCCAGAGGCAGCGCTCATCAGATAGAGCAGGTCGTTATTAATCTGATTATGAACGCGCTCCAGTCACTGCCCGAAAAAAAGGCGGGTGTGTTTGTATATTCAAGCCACAACAGGAAAACGAACACTGTTGATATCAGGGTCAGGGACGAGGGCATCGGTATACCCAAGGAAGTGCTTAACCGTGTAACAGAGCCTTTTTTTACCACACGACATGATATTGGAGGGACAGGGCTCGGCCTCTCAATTTCATATGCAATAGTTAAAGAACACGGGGGGACACTCACAATAAAATCAAATGAAGGGAAGGGAACCACGGTTGTCATAAAACTCCCTCTGGATAAACAGTGAAGGAAAGAGAATGACGAATGAAAGTTTGCCGGTACTTATAGTTGACGACGAGGAGCAGATCCTGCTCAGCTACATGGCCATGATGCGTACGGCCGGGATTGAAAACGTCATGACCATGAACTACAGCAGAGATGTCATGCAGTTTCTTGATAAACAGGACGCGTCGGTCATTGTCCTGGACCTGAATATGCCATACATTTCAGGGATGGAGCTGCTTGAAAAAATAAGGCATGACTTCCCTGATCTTTCGGTCATTATTGTGACCGCAACAAATGAAATAGAGCAGGCGGTTGAGTGTATGAAGCAGGGGGCCTTTGATTACCTTGTAAAGCCGGTAGAGAAAAGCCGTCTTGTATCGAGCATAAAAAAGGCGGTCGAATTAAACGCCCTGCGGGGGGAGGTGTCATCCCTCAAGCAGCACGTACTCTCCCTGAGGCAGCACCTGCTTACGGACAAGCTCGAATATGAGTCCGCATTTGCCTCTATTTATACAAACAGCAAAAAGATGAGGTCGGTATTCCATTACGTTGAAACCATCGCCAGGTCCGGTACGCCGGTTTTTATTACAGGAGAGACCGGGGTCGGGAAAGAACTGATGGCGAGGGCGGTCCATGAGATAAGCGGAGTACAGGGAGAATTCGTTGCCGTCAATGTTGCCGGGCTGGATGACAATATGTTTTCCGACACGCTTTTCGGACATCAGACGGGCGCTTACACCGGAGCTGATAAAGAACGTGACGGACTCATCGTCAAGGCTACACAGGGCACACTGCTTCTTGATGAAATCGGTGATTTGAATGAAATTTCCCAGATCAAGCTCCTCCGGCTGCTCGAGGAAGGCGTATATTACCCTCTTGGTTCGGACACGCTCCAGAAAAACAGCGCCAGGATAATCGCATCCACAAATCAGGACCTTCAGAACCTGATGGCCGAAGGAAAATTCCGGAAGGACCTCTATTACCGCCTGTGCGCCATTCATATCCATATCCCCCCGCTCCGTGAACGGACTGAAGACATCCCGGTCCTCCTGAGCAACTTCATCGAGGATACAGCAAGATCTCTTGACAGGAAAAAACCATCTCCTCCGCCTGAACTTGTCACCCTTCTGTCAAACTACACCTTTCCCGGTAATATCCGCGAGCTAAAGGCCATGGTGTTTGACGGCGTTGCACAGCACAGGTCAGGTGTGCTGTCGCTCGAAAGCTTCAGGAAAT
This sequence comes from Nitrospirota bacterium, assembly GCA_024277515.1. Taxonomy (GTDB): domain Bacteria; phylum Nitrospirota; class Thermodesulfovibrionia; order UBA6902; family UBA6902; genus JAJRVB01. The sequence continues at coordinate 3,787 of JAJRVB010000152.1, forward strand.
TTATTGCCGAAAAAGGCGGGTATGTGGAGACGGTCATATCCCCATCCAGTCAGTCCCCGGATTCAAAAATCGACTTCTCGGGCCGTTTCCCGACGCTCAAGGAAGTTGAGCAGTATCTGATTACAGAGGCGCTTAAGCGCTCCGACGGCAACCAGGGAATAGCAGCCTCCCTCCTCGGTCTGACACGCCAGGCCCTCAACAAGCGGCTGAAACGGTCGGATAAAAAGTCCTGAATCCATCCTTCCGCCTGCGACATTATTCGCTTTTCTCTTAAATGCCCAAACAGGCATATATGTTGTTTTATCAATATCTTATTGACTTTGCTGATGCGACATCTTTTAAATTGTCTCAACCTCCCTTGCCTGGCTTTATCGTTGCAATTCACCCAATCTACAAGAAATATAAGGATATTTTATCAAATATTATCATTAGCATGTAATTTGCTATATACATTAAGCTTATGGACATTTCTATTATATGTCCCTTCAATTAAATACCTCCGATATCCATGTGTTGAATTGATTTATAAAGAGTGCGGGTAAAAAAGAGTGATTGATTTTTTTATCGATAATAAAAAGATGCTGAAGGGTCAGGATAATGACCGGCAGTTTATGAGCAACTGGACCAATATTCTAAATGTAGTCACAGACATGATAACGATCCATGACAACAATTACAACATAATATTCGCCAACTCTGTTGCTGTAAAAGAACTCAAGGTTCCTTCTAACGGCAAAAAAAAATTAAAATGCTACAAGTATTATCATGGATTAAATCGTCCGCCAAAAAATTGTCCAAGCTGCCAAATGCTGAAATCCGGAGAGCTCGCCTCAGAGGAACGCTTTGAAACTCACCTGAACCGGAACCTCGAAATACGGGCATTCCCGAGAACGAACAGGGAAAATGATATTATCGGGTCGATCCATATTGTGCGGGACATTACACAGAGAAAACAGAGAGAAGAGCAGATTGAGAATTCGAGGGAAAAACTCCAGAATCTGACCGCGCATCTGCAATACGTGAGAGAGGTTGAAAGAAAACGGATAGCCCGTGAAATTCATGATGAACTGGGACATGAACTTGCAATCCTCAATATGGAAGTATTAAAGCTTGAAAAAATCATTCCCCGGGGAGAGAAACAGTCCCTCGAAATGCTCGGTTCCGTATCGAACAGGATAGAGAGGGCTATCACCATGGTACAGAAGATCGTTTCTGAATTAAGACCGGCGCTCGTTGACAAGTTTGGACTCCGGGCGGCCATCGAGTGGCAGGCGGAAGAGTTTCAGACCCGGACAGGCATAAAGTGTAACGTATCAGTCGAGTCGGAAATAACCAGCCTTGACAAGGACCGGGAGATATATATTTTCCGTATAGTTCAGGAGGTGTTTACAAATATAATGCGCCACGCTGATGCGTCAAGGGTGGGCGTTGTCATGAAAGAAGGCTCGGGCCGGCTGCGGATAGTCGTTGATGACAATGGCAAGGGGATCAGTGACTCACAGATCATGGACCCGAATTCCTTCGGGATTATCGGGATGAATGAACGTGCCTCGTTTCTGGGAGGCTCGTTATCCATTAACGGGAGACCTGATGCCGGTACTACAGTCAAACTGTACATCCCTGTATTAATTGAGAGTCAGGAGTCTGACCGTCTCAAGTTAAAGAATTAGAGGAGATATAATTGGGCACAAAGATACTCATAGCGGATGATCATGAAATATTTCGTAAAGGCGTGAAGCAGATTCTCACCGAAGATGGCGGGGCATTTCATGTTGACGAAGCAATCAACGGTCAGGAAGTTATAGATAAAATGTGGAAAAATGATTATGATGCCGTACTGCTGGATATCTCCATGCCGGGGAGAAACGGCCTTGATGTGCTGAAGGATATAAAAAATATAAAACCTGCTCTTCACGTCCTGATGTTGAGCATGTATCCGGAAGAGCAGTTTGGAATGAGGTCTCTGAAGGCGAGCGCTGACGGATACCTGACCAAATCCACAAAGCCGGATGAACTGGTCAGGGCGGTCAAGGTTATTATAAAGGGGAAGAAATATATCAGCTCATCCCTTGCCGGCCGGCTGGCGTGCTATGTAGAAAATGACAATCTGAAGGCCCCTCACGAGACGTTGTCGGACCGTGAATATGAAGTAATGTGTATGACCGCCTCAGGCAAATCCGCAAAACAGATTGCAGCGGAGCTCTCATTAAGTGACAAAACGATCAGCACCTATCGCGCGCGTATCCTCCAGAAAATGAATATGAGCAATATCGCACAGCTTATCCAGTATGCCATCAGGCATGACCTCCTGAATCAGCCTGACTCCTGAAAAGCGCCTTATGACGCTGCGTTCCGCCCTGTAATTATTCGTGTAAGAAAACCCCTACATGAAATACAAAAAAACCCTACATGAAGTTCAGGCTCTTCTGATACCGGAAATGTGAAGAACTGTATTATCATTTCAGTAATCATCATTTATTTCGGGGTAACCTTAACCAGGACGTGGGCGCATGGAGAGAATACTAATAGCTGACGATCATGAAATATTCCGTAAGGGGATAAAACAGATCCTCAAGGAGCTGCCTGAGCACTATGTTATCGATGAGGCCGGTAACGGACATGAGGTCATGGAAAAGATGTGGTCGGATGACTATAATGCCATTCTCCTTGATATCTCCATGCCCGGCAGAAACGGGCTTGATATTCTGAAACAGCTCAGAAATTTCAAGCCCAATCTCCAGGTTCTCATCTTCAGTATGTATCCTGAGGAGCAGTTTGCCGTCAGGGCGATGAAGGCAGGCGCTGCGGGATATCTCACGAAGGGGTGCAGACCTGATGAACTTGTGTCCGCTATCCAGACAATATTAAAGGGGAAAAAACATATCAGCGAGTCGGTTGCGGACAAGCTTGCTGTTTATGTTGAGTCAGAAGAAAGAAGGGCGCCTCATGAAACCCTCTCTTCACGTGAGTTTGAGGTAATGTGTATGACTGCTGAGGGCAAAGCGGTCAAGCAGATTGCGGTCGAACTCTCATTAAGTGACAAAACTATCAGCACATACAGGTCCAGAATTCTTGATAAAATGAATATGAAAAATATCGCGCAACTCATTCAATATGCTGTACAAAATGACATTCTGGAGAATCTCGATGAGTCCGAATTTTATAATAATGGAACATAGATGATTCAATATAAAAATATGGCCACAGATAAGCACAGATAATCACTGATATAACGAAAATATATGAATTTCCTGTAACTGATTGAAAATAGTCGTTAATCTGTCTAAATCAGTGGCTGATTGCCGTTTTCAGGATGACGAATGCAGGACGAAACTGTAGGGATATCCTGACATTATTAATTTAAAAACCCTACATAAAGATCAGGTCTGCCTGATACCCAAAAGAGGGTAATAGATAATAAAATTTACATAGTCACTTCTACTGTAAAAAATATTAAAACTTTTAAACATGTCGTACAATGCTATGCCTTAGTCAGCAGATCAGAAAACATTCAGAAAAGGCATAGCTGTGATCACCTTATGGAATCATCCGGTTTTGAAATAATTAAGGGTTATTTGAATCTCATACACAGGAAGAACGCTCTTTTTGTGACGGTGGCGATTATTATTATCAGCATTTTTATAGCTGCATCTTTTGTCATCCCGGAAAAGTATGAAGCAAAATCCATGGTATTCATTGAGTCGAATGTAATCGGAGATCTTGTGAGCGGCATCGCGGTATCTCCGTCAATGGAGGACAGGCTCGATGTGCTTGTCTACTCGATGAAGAGCCGGAGCCTCCTCCTGAAGGTCATAGATGTGCTGGACCTCGATTTAAAGATGACAAATCAGCTTAATACCGAGGCGCTGATCAGGAAACTGCAGGAAGATACGGAAATAAAGGTAGAAAGTGACGGGAAACGATCAAAAGGCGGAATGCACCTGTTCACTGTCTCGTTCAGGCATACCGACCCGGTGTTCGCGCGTGACTATGTTAATACACTTGTGAATATGTATATTGAAGAAAACCTTTCTGAAAAGAGGGCGGAGGCCCGCGGCGCCAATCGATTTCTTTCAGAGCAGATCCTCTTTTTCAAGAACAAACTCGAAGACATTGACAGGGACATCGTACGATTCAGGACAGAAAAAGGCGTGTTTGTGTCTGTCAATGAAAGTAGGATTGTTGATGAAATCAAGGATGCCGAGGAAAAGCTTGAAGAACTGAAGATAATGAAGATGGAATATCTGGCCAAGATGGCCGCCTTAAAAAAAGATATGAAAAAGGAGAAGCGTTATACATCCGCCTTCATGGGGAGC